>CAJWMM010000046.1 GCA_913043035.1 uncultured Gammaproteobacteria bacterium
CCTACGACCTACTGGTCCCAAACCAGCCGCGCTACCAAGCTGCGCTACACCCCGTGGTAATATGTATTATACATATACGGATAGATTTTAAAAATCTAATAAATTAAGAATTGGGGTCTAGCTCCCATTCTGTTTGGCCGTTATTATCTTTTAGTGTAACCCCTATTGCAATAAGTTCTTTTCTTATCGCATCAGCTTCTTCATAGCGGCCAGTGTTACGCAACTCATTACGTTTTTGAATTAAATTTTCAATCTTGACAGTAAGTAACTTACTTGGTTCCATACGTTTCAATTGAGTTTGAAAATCAAGCCCAAGAAAAGAGCATGATTGGAGTAATATGGCACTATCTTTGACATTTTTCTTCGCGGATTTCGTAAGGTCAGAGAGATATTTAAATGCTAGAGGTGTATTTATATCATCAGATAATATTTCCTTAATCTCAGTTTGCACTTGCTCATCAGAATTAATCTCTGGGTTTATTGATCCCCTAATTTTATTAACTAGATTTAAGGCATTATCAAGAGTTCTACTAGTCCAGTTTAAAGGCTGTCGGTAGTGTGCAGATAAGAGCGCAACTCTTATTGTGGCTTTGTCGTTATTCTTGAATAACTGATTCAGTAAGATGACATTACCCAGTGATTTAGACATTTTTCTCTTATCAACAAGCACAATTCCGTTGTGAAACCAGTGATTGCAATATTTTTCCCTGCTTATGCAACTACCTTGAGCAATTTCATTTTCATGATGAGGAAATATTAAATCATTCCCACCACCGTGAATATCTAAAGTAGTATCATCACCTAGAATATCTTTTATCATTGAAGTACATTCTATATGCCAGCCCGGTCTTCCTTTACCCCAGGGGCTTTCCCATCCTGGTGTGTTATCTTCGGAAGGTTTCCATAGAATAAAATCTCTTGAAGATTTCTTGTATGCAGCGTTATCAATTCTTACTCCGTCCAGCATTTCTTCGAGTTTTTTTCCAGATAAGTCTCCATAATTATTAAAACTATCTGTGTCAAAAAGAACATGAGAGTCAATAACGTATGCATTACCATTTTTAATGATCTTCTCGATAGTTGAGATTATTTTCGAAATTGTATCAGTAACTTTTGGCTCATGTGTTGGCTTAAGATTCCCTAAATCAGCCATATTATCATTATAGACTTTTGTATATTTTGAAGTAATCTTATCTATAGATATCCCCTCTTCTTTTGATGCCTTAATTATCTTATCGTCTACGTCCGTGATATTTCTTATATATTTTACAGATCCATACTTTGATCTTAGAAGTCTGTACAAGATATCTGGGACTATTGCAGCTCTTGCATTACCAATATGTGGGTGACCATATACTGTCGGACCACAAACATACATTGATACGGAATCGCCTGAGATGGGTTTGATCACTTCTTTTTTTCTAGTTAAAGTATTATATAATTTTATGGTCATGCTAGAATATGAATATAAATTATGAGTATTATAAAAAAAACAATTTCAACATTATTACTTACTATAACTATAGCATTTAGTTATTCATTCAGCAAAAATGTTGAAGCAACAGAAGGAGAAGTAAAATTGGCTATCATACATACAAATCAAGGCGAGATAAAAATTAAATTATATGAAAATGAGGCTCCTGAGACTTCAAAAAATTTTATAGAATATGCAAAGAGTGGCAAATATAATGGAACTATTTTTCATAGAGTTATAGCAGACTTTATGATTCAAGGTGGCGGTCATCTTCCGGATATGTCTGAAATTACTACAAATGCTCCTATAGTCAATGAATCTTCAAACAACATTAGCAATACAAAAGGCACGATTGCAATGGCTAGAACATCTGATCCACATTCTGCAACATCACAATTCTTTATTAATTTAAAAGATAATAATTTTCTTGATAAAAGTAAATCACCGGATGGCTATGGTTATTGTGTTTTTGGAGAGGTGATTGAAGGTATCGAGACTGTGGAAAAAATAGGATCAACTCAAACAGGCAACGTTGGATACTTCTCAGATGTTCCAACTAATACTATCACTATCGATAAAATTGAAATATCTGAATAATGGAAAGTATTTTTATCTCTGATTTACATCTTGATAAAACTAGACCTAGTGCCGTTAATCATTTCATGGAGTTCATCAGAGATCGATTACCGACTATGGAGAATTTATACATATTGGGCGATTTTGTTGAGTCTTGGGTAGGTGATGATGATCCAGCAGATGGAGTCATAGATGCTTTTGAGATCATAAAGTCAATTTCTAAGAAAACTAAAATATATTTTATGCATGGAAATCGTGATTTCATGATTTCATCTAATATCTGTAATAAATATGGCATGGAGTTAATTGAAGATCCCACATTGGTCAAACTATACAACAAAAGAGTTTTATTAATGCACGGTGATACTCTATGCATTGATGATCTAAAATATCAAGAATTTCGTCAGTTAGTCAGAGACAAATCTTGGCAAAAACAGATGATGCAAAAATCACTTGAAGAGCGATTAATGATAGCTGATACACTTAGGAATAAAAGTATGCATGAAACTACAAATAAAGAAGAATTTATTATGGATGTAAATGAAGAGGAAGTTAAAAAATGCTTCATAAAATCAGATGCAGAAATAATTATTCATGGCCATACTCATAGACCGATGGTGCATGAAGTAGAAATAGGCAAGCGAAAACATAAAAGAGTCGTGTTAGGTGACTGGGGCTCAAAAAGTCATGTTCTTATTCTTAGTAAAAAAATTTTAGAGCTCCAAGAAATTCAACTCAAATAACATTATTAAATAATATCAAAACTTTTGATACTTTTAGGATTAGCAATATTAACTATAATATCTTTTGTAATCATGCGAACTACTCCTCTCTCTTGAATAGAATTAATATCAAAGTTTAATACCAATTTAAGGTCTTTGCCTGATATTTTATAGCCTTGATAATAATTATTTGTTTGTTTAAATCCTACAAGTTTATCGTAATAAAAAATATAGTTATCTTCGATTGAAGATATTGGGATTTCAGAGGTTACTGCATATCCTAAATTTTTTAATAGTAGAAGCTCAAATCCAATTATAACACTATCATGATGATCATCGGTAGAGCTCATATAAGAGATATAGTTATGATAAAAATTAAATAAGGTTTTTTGCGGTTGATTTTTAGGTACCAATCTGTATATAAGCTCATTGAAATAAACAATTAATAAAATATATTTTTTTTTAATTATATATGGCTTACTTAATTCGTATTTTATTAGCGATGGCAGATTAGCTTTAGAGGTTCCTATTATAAATTCTCTAGACGGCTGGAGTTGCGAGACATCTTTGCGTTTCTTGGCTCCTTTTAGTATAGTCGAAATCAAGCCATTTTCTTCAGTCAAAAAATCAAATATAGTACTCGTCTCTCCAAATGATCTAGAGTGAATTATAAACGCTCTATCTGTAATCCCAGTCAATTTATGTACCCTAAGTTTTTTAGGAAGCTATAATCATTCTTCCAGTTTTTTTTGATTTTAACTGTTAAATCTAAAAATATTTTTGTAGAGAAAATTTCTTCGAGTTTATATCTTGCATTTGTTCCTATTTGCTTGATGTGACTCCCAGACTCACCTATAACTATTTTTTTTTGGTTGATCTTTTCTACATATATAATCCCGTGAATCTTAATAAGATTTTCACTTTTAGTAATTCTATCAACAATTACTGCACAATCATAAGGTACCTCACCATAAGTTAAGTCGTTTATCTCACCTCTAATGATTTCTTGTACGAAAATAGCATCTATGTCATTCTGTGTTTTAATCTCATGCTGACAATCCGACTCTTTTGCTAGGGCTTTTATATAACTTATTAGTTTTTGAAGACCGTCTGCTGTCTTAACTGATACGGAAAAAATTGGATGGTTATATGATTTCTTGAGAGTGTTAATTGTCTTGATAAGAGCATTTTTAGTGAGTAAGTCAATTTTATTTATCACTATGATAACTCTTTTTTTCATTATCTCCGCTGACTCAATTATGGATTTATCCAAATATGATATTTTTTTGCTTGCATCAAGAATAATTATCAACACATCTACTTTATCAAGTGGACGCAAGAAAGATTTTTTCATTAATACTGATAGTAAACTTTTATCAAACACGCTCACCCCAGGTGTATCGTATATTGAGATATTTACGTTATCAGTTACTACTGAAGATTGTATGTTAATACGTGTCGTTTGAGATTTTTTATTTACACTACTTACATATGAATCACAAAGGTAATTCATCATTGATGATTTGCCAACATTACTCTGACCCGTTATGACTATTTTTATTCTTTTCATATCTTTTCAATTTTTCCAATATAGAATTGGAAGTTTTTTTTTGACCATCTTGAACATTTTTGCAGCGAGACTCTGCTTTTATATTATGCGAAAGCAACTCACATGATACTAAGAATATCGGATTATGATCTATTTTGTTAAGCTTTAACGTTTTATATACAGGTAAATCTATTTTCCTAGCTTGGCAATATTCTTGTAAAAGCGTTTTAGTATCTTTCTTACCTATAGTCTCTTTGAATTCTAAATCCTTCTCTAATAATTTTATAACAATTCCCGCAGTTGACTCATAATTGCTATCGAGATAAATTGCACCAATCATGGATTCAAATAGATCTGTTGATATACTAGTTTTAAGATTATCATCATTTAACTTAATATTATTTGATCTAACAAAATTTACTAAACCTAGGTTCAAAGATATTTCAGCTAACACATCTTTACTAATGATAGTTTGAATCTCTCTTGATAAGCTCCCCTCGTTTGCATTTTCATACTGAGAATATAGATAATGTGTAATTACTAACCTTATTATTGCATCACCAAGGAGCTCGAGTCTCTCATAATTGATGTTGCTCTTACTTTTATGAGTGAAAGCTCTAGATAATAATTGCTCATTTTTGAACTTATAATGAATAGTTTTCTCTATAAATGAGGTTAAGTTACTTGTTTGATTGCAAATCTCTTTACTCATTCAATGTCTTTGCCAACTCTATCAAATATTTTTGTTTCTGATTGTGGGTTCCAATACATCCAAATCATAAAAGCTTCGCCAATTAGGTTATTTTTATGAACAGTGCCCCAATACCGGCTATCATTGCTATTATCTCTGTTATCGCCTAGTACAAAATAATTATCATCAGGGACATTGAATCCAAAATCAATTCCTCTATTGGTACTATTAAGGATCAGATATTCTTTATTCCCATTATTCTCAATATAAATCATTTGATTAGATAGGTTTGTATTTGATGAATCTTGGTCATTAAATTTTTGTAAGGACAATTGTATCCCGTTTATAAAAAGAGTTTTATTTATATACTCGACCCTATCACCTGGAATACCGACTACTCTCTTTATGTAATTTATTTTAGTATTTTCTGGAAACTGGAAAACAACTACATCACCTCTTCTTGGATATTTGTTCTCAAAAATTAATTTATTAGTAAGTGGTAACCTAAGACCATATTTATACTTATTTACTAAAATAAAGTCACCTACTAATAATGTAGGAATCATAGATCCTGAAGGTATCCTAAAAGGTTCAAATACGAAAGATCTAATAAAAAGAACGATGAATAATATTGGGAAAAGAGAAGCCAAAAAATCAAGGAGATATGAG
>CAJWMM010000047.1 GCA_913043035.1 uncultured Gammaproteobacteria bacterium
GGATGTATGAATATTTTGCCCATTAGTCTGAATACTAAAAATACTCCGGGTAAGTTGAATCCTAAAAATGCGAGTTATGTGATCAAAACAATTCAACTTGCTGCTGAATTATGTAAACAGGGATTTGCTGGAGGTATGGTGACAGGGCCAATTAGTAAGTCAGTATTAAATAAAGGTGGATTCAAAATATCTGGTCACACAGAATTCTTGGCAGAGATATGCGGTTGTAAATCTGTGATGATGTTAATGAACAAAAAAATGAAAATTGCGCTTCATACAACTCATGTACCCTTAGATGATATATCTAAATACATCACTAAGAAGGCAATTCGTGAAACAGTATTAATAGTTAATCACGATATGCGGGTAAAGTTTAAAATAAAAAGACCCAAGATTCTAATTACAGGTATCAACCCTCATGCAGGTGAGGATGGAATGTTAGGGAAGCATGAATCCATGATTATTGAGCCAACAGTGCGTAAGCTTAAAACTGACGGTGTTCTAATTGATGGGCCTGTCCCAGCAGACACTGCATTTCTCAAAAAAAATATATTAAAATATGATGTTATTTTGACTATGTTTCATGACCAAGGATTACCAGTTATTAAATTTGATAATTTCAAAACAACAGTGAATATTACGCTTGGTTTACCAATAATTCGAGTATCTGTCGATCATGGTACAGCACTTGATCTTGCTGGTACAGGAAAAGTAGACATATCTAGTTTTGTAGAGTCGATAAAAGTAGCAAAGAATATAACTAATGCATAAACATAAAAAATCTCTTGGTCAAAACTTTCTTGTAGACAAAAATATAGTAAATAAAATCCTTAATCGAGTATTGCCAGTGACTTCAGATTGTTTTCTTGAGATTGGACCAGGCGAGGGTGCGTTAACTTTTCCTTTAATTGATAGAATCTCTAAACTGATTGTTATTGAGAAAGATCAAACACTATCGCATAAACTAAGCGAGATGTTTAGTAAAAATAATAATATTACTGTTATAAATCATGATGTACTTAAGATAGATTTAAATAAGTATGTAAAAAATCAAATAAGAGTTATTGGCAATTTACCTTATAATATTGCAACAGAGATAATTTTCGTTTTACTAGATTGTAAAATGAAAATTTACGATATACATGTAATGCTGCAGAAAGAGATGGTAGACAGGATATCTGCTCCACCTGGAAGTAAACAATATGGGAGAATCAGCGTTATGGTACAGGCTAATTACAATGTTAAAAAGTTATTTGATGTTTCACCAAATGTATTTGAGCCAAAGCCAAAAGTATGGTCATCATACATGCGGCTAATTCCGAAAAAAAAAGTTTTTATCAACAATACTCATAGAGAAAATTTTAAAAAGATTGTTACACTAGCATTCATATCAAGAAGAAAAATGCTTAAGACATCGCTTAAAGGTAACATCTCATTGGATAAGATATCTCATATAATCGGCGACGAAAAAGTTAGACCAGAGCAATTAAGTCATAACCAATTCATTGAGATAGCAAAATATGTTTAAGAGAAATATTTTATACCTATTATTTCTATATGCTATGTATAATTTTTTCATCTTTTTTGATTGGTATCTTGGCGATGCGCAGATGGTCATAGAAAACGCGTATACACTTTCGCTTAAGTCATCATTGCCACTTTTTTTATTTATCATCCTAACGCATTTTTTTTATCATCATAATGATAGTGATGCTGCAAAAGTTTGGTCATATCCACCATTAATTTTTCTTTTTTCGTCAAATTGTGGTTTCTTGCTAGCAACGACTAACATGTATCACCTGCAATTATATAAAATACCTGAGTTTTTTGATATTTTAAGGAATAGCATCCAAGGACTTATTTTGATCATTATAGCGATCATTATTATATATAGCGCATTGAGAATATTTAGATCCAATTCAGAAGATCCGAACCCAACTTCCAGCTCAACTCAGATTTTTTGTGATGGGATATACAAATACACTCGTAATCCTATGTATCTAGGACTAATTTTATTTCAGATTGGTTTAGGAATGATTCTGAGTATGGTACATATAATATTTTTCACTTTACTTACTTACTTAGTCTATCGCTATGGAGTTATAGAGAAAGAAGAAGTCTATCTAATTCAGAAATTTGGCGAATCATACAAACAATATATGCAGAAAACCAGAAGATGGTTCTAAATATGATTGATTTATGATAGCGATTATAGATAATATCTAAGATATGAATGATTACCTACTTGAAATATTAAGATGTCCTAAGTCAGGCGGTAAATTAGAACTCGACGAAGACAAAATGGAGCTTATTTGTAAAGAATCTAAGCTAGCGTACCCAATAGTTGATGGGATACCAATTATGCTCTTGAATGAAGCAAGAGAGTTAAAGGAGGATACAGATGAAAATTAAAATTGGATCGAAAATAAAAAACTTCGAAGTCGAATCAACAATACCCAATAAAAAAAAATTGTCAGATTTTCTTGATAAAAACTTAGTTCTCTACTTTTACCCTAAAGATATGACTCCGGGATGTACCACAGAGAGTATTGAGTTTAATGATAACATCACAAAATTTAGAAGAGCTGGGTGGGATATCGTTGGTATTTCAAGAGATTCTATTAAATCACATGAGAAGTTTATCGAAAAATACAATTTTAAATTCCCTCTGATTTCTGATCCCGATGAAAAGATATGTAAATTATTTGATGTTATCAAAGAAAAAAGTTTATATGGGCGAAAATATATGGGAGTCGACAGAAGTACATTTCTTATTGATAAAAAATCAAAAGTAGTGGCAATTTGGAATAATGTTAAGGTTAAAGGCCACGTGGAGGAAGTTCTCTCAACAATTAAGGAGATAAAATAATGGAGATAGTAGCTGGTCTTTTATTAATTATGGTGATCCTAACTTTGATAAATGGTATTGTATTTTTTAAAACATTAATAAAACTTCAAAAAGAAAACAACGACCTTATCAAAAAACTTTTGAATAAAGAAAAATCAAATAATAAGCCCACAGCAATGCCGTCCGCTGATCTAGAAAAATTAAAATATGAATACATGCATAAAAGGAAGTTTTAATGACTGATACAATATTCTCTAAAATAATAAACAAAGAGATCCCTGCTGATATTGTGTATGAAGATGAGAAATGTATCGCTTTTAATGACATAAGCCCTCAAGCTCCAACACATATCTTGGTAATACCAAGGAAAGGCATATCGAAATTATCAGAATCACAAGAGACTGATAAAGACTTACTTGGTCATTTGATGTTATCTGCAACACAGATAGCAAAAAAACTAAATTTAGATGACTATAGATTAGTTATCAATAATGGGGCAGATGCTGGTCAGACAGTATTCCACTTACACATACACATACTTGCTGGACGACCATTCGGTTGGCCACCAGGTTAGCTTTTTTTGAAGAAACCTAGAATTTTATCCATAAAATCTGAGAAAGGATTGACTCTAAGTTTCTCCGATTCAACAGTAATTTCGTCTATACACTTAACAGATCGGGCTGCATAAGGTCCCTTAGCGGTCTCTTCATAGAGTGCCACATAATCAAAACCTTCCTCTAGTGTATGACCAATCTCAAAGTTTTCCTCTCTTGATTGCACTTGTCCTGTCATTAAAGTTGGCATGAGCGCAAGGTAAATTGGTGTGCAGTCATTCGATTTTGAACGCTCTACCACTTTTTCATCAACGATCATTTTTGAATCCGTTTCAATCATTGCAAAATCACAAGCTTTAAAATAGTCATCAGCGTCATCGACAGAATCAGATTTTAAAAACCTAACACATATCTTTATATCTTCATTAATTTTTGGGCGAAGAGATTTAAAAAAATCTAGACCTAGTGATTTAGGGAAAGTAGCGATTTCAGGAATAACCTCATTAGCAAAAGCAATATATCCATCGACATCGGAAGCTCCATCATCTGAGTCTAAATATATTCTCGTTGTTAATTTTCTTTTCTTTGATTGAGCTCTAAATATTTCTATTCTATCTTTGGCTACATCTTTACCGTCACTGTAGAGTACTCGAGCAATGTCAACACCTTCAATCCACTGTCTAGCTATACCTGCCATCAACATTGTAATAAGTTCTTTCTCATTATCGGTTGATGGTCCTAATGTAGCAATGATGTAGCTTAAGCGATGTCTTCCCTCGTTTGACATTATTTTCTCCTTAACTAGAGTATATTTCCATAAAATCCATAATGAATTATATTGTATATTCTACATTCCGTCCAATAGTAGTACAAAAAAATTAAATAATTGTATAATAATAAGATGATTGATGTGTTAATGAATATAAAATTTACCTTTTTTATCGTATTTTTTACGGTTTTTTTTATACTTGAATTTTTCTTTAGTCAGAGACAGACAAACAAAAAATTACTCAGATTATTTTTTCACAGTCTCTTTGCAATTTTCAATACTATTTTAATGAGGATTCCAGGTCTTTTTTTAGTGTTACCTGTTTTATTAATATCAAATGAGGGTAACTTCGGGCTACTTAAAATGCTTGATGTGAATTTTATAATTCAAGCAATTATTGGATTTTTAATTCTTGATCTGTCATTTTACTGGCTTCATAGGCTTAACCATACTAATGATTTTTTGTGGCGATTTCATAGAGTTCATCATCTGGATACACAGATGGATGTAACAACATCCTTAAGATTCCATATAGTTGAGTTATTAATATCTTCTGTTTTAAAAACTGTTTTAATACTCTCACTTGGTTTGCCGATTTCTGTCTTTATTTTCTATGAAATTATTCTATCTCTATCTGCTCAATTTCATCACTCAGATATAAGACTCTCAGACAAAGCTGACACTGTTCTGAGTTATTTTATTGTTACACCAAAGTATCATACAAATCACCACACTGTGTCGATGTACTCTAGAAACGCAAACTACTCATCAATATTCACTGTTTGGGACAATATATTCGGCTCAAAAAAAGGTGCAAATGAAGTAGATAGAGACTATTTGGGCGTCAATGACCGTACAAAAGAGTTTGGCTTTTTTATCAATCTTAAAGAACCATTTGTAAACAAATAATTGACAAAACTAAATCTTTTTGTTTAAATCAAATTACGCCGTTTTGACATCAGCTTGCCGGCGTTAAAAAGCTAAAGCGATCGGTAACCACCTATGCTTTAGTCATGGTGGTTTTTTTTTGGTAGTTGATCTTCAGCTTGTGACCAAACCCGATCAGGTAAACACTAAAGAGGAGAAAAATAATGAGTAAATTAGATAATAGTATAGAGCTTGATAATCCATTGAGTTCGACAAAAATAGGTGCCACATCTGGGCATATCAAAGTTGGTTTCTATAAAAATGGAGTATTAGATTTAGATATTCCATTAGTAGATATTAACGATGCATTGAGGACTGTAATTTGCAACAGCAAAGTCAAGATTAACCCGTATAATATTGCAAAAAATAATGGGTGCTTTGATATTATTCTCCCTGAAAATATTAGGGGGAGTCTTGCTAACCTGATTATAGTGAAGACACTTACAAATATTGGTCTTAAATATAAATCTAATAGTTGTAAATT
>CAJWMM010000048.1 GCA_913043035.1 uncultured Gammaproteobacteria bacterium
ATGAAAACTAATAGTTTGAGGATTACTTCTGGTCATCTGCGATCTAGAAAAATAGATTATCTCCCTAATGAAGATTTAAGACCAACAAAGTCATATATACGTGAAGTTATTTTTAATGTATGTAATCTAGATAATAATTTTAATACTCTAGATTTATTTTCAGGGAGCGGTATTTTAACTCTTGAGTCGATTTCTAGAGGTGCAAAAGTCTGTCATTTAGTTGAGAGTAACAAAAAGATATGTGAGAAATATTTATTCGAATGTAAAAAACTAAATATACAAAATTTTATGTTATTTAACTGCGATGTTTTTAAGTTTTTACAAAGAGAGAAAATACAGGATTACCAATTAATCTTTATTGATCCACCATATAAGGGTAGCTGTTTGAGTAAAGTCTTAAATGAACTTTTTCAGAGAAATTTTATCGAGAATAATAAGTATATTTATTTCGAGCAAGATAGAAAAAATAAGGATAAATCGATCTGCGAATATTTGAAAATGAAGTACGACATAATTAAAGATTTGAGTATTGGTGATGTAAGTTATACAATCGCACAAAAGAGGAATTAATGACTAAAATTGCAGTATATCCCGGTACATTTGACCCTATTACTAACGGCCATTTTGATTTAATGAAAAGAGGACTTAAAATCTTCGATCAAATAATCGTTGCAGTTGCTGAGAACTCTCAAAAACAGACTCTATTATCACTACAGCAGAGAATTGATTTGGTGAATGAGGTTACTAAAGATATTAAAGCTATTAATGTAATGACTTTAAATAAATTAGTTGTTGACTTCGCAAAGGATCATTCTGCTACAATTATTTTAAGAGGGTTAAGGGCGATTTCTGATTTTGAATATGAAGTTCAATTAGCAAGTATCAATAGATCAATAGAGCCTTCAATTGAGAGTGTTTTCATGAGTCCTGCCGAAGAGTATAGTTTCTTATCATCAAGTATTGTTAAAGATATTGCCAGACATAATGGTGACACTAGTGACTACGTCCACCCTTCAGTATCCGAAGTGCTTAGAGAAAAATATTTAAAATAATTATTTTTGACACTTAGGGCAATAAAAAGAGGATCGACCACTTATCTTAACATTTCTTATTTTTTCTCCACATCTACACTTATCTAATCCATAAACTGACAGCTTTTGTGTAAAGTATCCCGAGTCACCATCTAATGTCTTATAGTCCTTAATACTTGTTCCACCATATTTGACAGCTTTTTTAAGAACTGTTTTGATAGATTTTACTAAATGATTGCACATCGATTTAGATAATCTATTAGCAATCTTAGTAGGTCTTATCTTTGATAAAAATAATGCCTCCGATGCATAAATATTACCAACACCAGCTATAATTTTTTGATCCATTATAAAATTTTTTATTTTCATTTTACTCTTAGAAGCTTTACTTTTTAAATATTGGCTATCTAAATCATTTGTTAGTGGCTCGACACCAATATTTTTTATTAGAAAATGTCTACGTATATCAGAAGACCAATGAATAGAGCCAAATTTCCTAACATCGTTATAAACAAATATACTGTTATCTGACATTTTCATTAAAAAATGATCATGTTTGTAAGATAGATATGCATCATGTGTTTTACGAAATTGACCTGTCATTCCAAGGTGTATAATCAGTGATCCATTATCAAACTCCATAATGATGTACTTTGCTCTCCTGTAAATTTTTTTGATAATCTGTCCGTTTACTCTTGATGGTATATTTCTGTTAATCTTCCACCTCAGCTTATTATTAATTATTTTAAATTCGTCAATTTTTGGAGAATCTATACTCTGTTTTATGGCATTACAAATAGTCTCTACTTCAGGTAGTTCTGGCATAATTAGTTAGACATATATTAGAATTTATCATATTATTTAAGCTTGAATTATAACAAAAATGATGGATTTAATTACAAACGGACTAATAGAATTTACATGGGTGGGATATGTCATATATACCCTTATTGTAACTCACATAACTATTGTGGCAATAACACTCTATTTACACCGAGGTGTGTGTCATTCAGCAATTGAAATTAAGCCTATCTTGGCCCATTTTTTCAGATTCTGGCTATGGCTAACAACTTCTATGAGAACTGCTGATTGGGTAGCTATACATAGAAAACATCATGCTAAAGTAGAAACAGCTGATGATCCCCACAGTCCAGCACATTATGGTATTGGTCAAGTTCTGTTAAGAGGCGCAGACTTGTATCATGAGGAGAAAGGTAACAGCGAGACTATACAGAAATACTCTCAAAACTGTCCAAACGACTGGATAGAGCAATATGTCTATACAGGTAAGAATAACTTGGGAATTCTATTATTATTTATTCTTAATATCCTTTTATTCGGTGTGGTTGGTATTATAATTTGGTCTATTCAAATGATGTGGACGCCAATTTTCGCTGCAGGTGGCATTAATGGGGCAGGACATTACTGGGGTTATCGTAATTTCAATACGAGCGATGATTCAACAAATTTAGGGCCTATTGGAATTATAATCGGTGGTGAAGAGCTTCACAATAACCATCATGCATTTCCAACTGCCGCAAAATTTTCACTCAAACCATGGGAGTTTGATATAGGCTGGATGTATATAAAAATATTTACATTACTTGGGCAAATAAAGGTTAAAAGACTTGCTGTAAAAACTGTAGTTGATAATCCTAACTTAGATCTAGATTCGAAAGTGGGATATGATTTATTAAAATCTAAATTAACTGTTATAACCAACTACACTTCTGAAGTGTTAAAACCAATCCTAAAAATCGAAATTAAAAATGCAAAATATGACATCAAAAAGATGTTAAAGATGTCTACAGAAACTCTTTCTAGACAACCTAGTAGAATATCTGATAACGATATAGACAGGCTCAAGTTAATATTCAAAGAGTGTGCAACTCTCAAGACGGTTTATGACCTTAAAAACAAACTATACGATATATTGTATAGTAGAAACATAAAACATGAAAACTTTATTCAAACATTAAACGAATGGTGTGAAGAGGCTAGCAGCAAAGGCATTGATTCTTTGCAAGTTTTCTCGAATAGCCTTAAAGGCTACAAAGTAGTTTAGTTATTTAATCTTTGATTCTTTATAAATAACGTATTTCTTAATTTTTGGATCAAACTTCTTGATTTCAAACTTGTCAGGCATTGTTTTCTTGTTTTTTGTTGTTGTGTAAAAATGCCCCGTACCAGCAGAAGAAACTAATTTAATTTTCTCTCTCATATGTTTATCTCAAGTTATATTTTTTTAAAGCATTATCGAGACCAATCTTATCGATTATCCTCAAACCCTTTTTGGACAATTTGAGCGATACCCATTTCTTTAATTCGTCTGACCATAATCTGTGATTATGAAGGTTCGGTTCAAATGTGCGTTTTGTACGATTTTTTGCATGGGAAACATTGTTCCCGCTCATCACACTTTTTTTCGTTATTTGACAAATTTTTGACATTTTTAAACTCTAAACTCATTAATGATATCAGAATAGTAATCATATACAATATGAATATATTAATTATCAGGGAAATATAATGGATATTGTGTTTATAAAGGAGCTTTGTATAGAGACTGTCATTGGTGTATATGATTGGGAGAGAAAAATAAAACAAATTATTTGCATAGATTTAGAGCTTGGGACAGATATCTCAACTGCCTCTAGTTCTGATAATATTGACAATACAGTAGACTATAAAGCAGTCACAAAGCGTTTAAAATCTTTTATTGGTGGAAGTGAATTCCAATTAGTTGAAGCTTTAGCAGAAGAGTCTGTGAAAATTATTTTAGAGGAATTTCCGGTTAAGCATGTCAAAGCTAGATTTAGTAAACCTGGCGCAGTAACTGGTTCCAAAGAAGTTGGTGTTATGATTGAGAGACATAAATGAGTCAAATCTTTATTGGCGTAGGAAGTAATGTAGATAGAGAAAAAAATATTGCTTCATGTATAAATAAGCTCAAGGGAAGTTATGAGAGTTTCTCAATGTCTCCAATTTATGAAACAGAATCTATGGGCTTTTCTGGACCTAATTTTTATAATCTTGTCTGCAAGTTTGAGACCGATGAGAAATTACTTGATTTAAAACTGAACTTAAACAATATTGAAATGGTTCATGGCAGAACACATGGTGAGACTAAGTTCAGTTCTCGTACACTTGATATAGATATTTTATATTATGACAGCCTAGTGATAGAGACTGACAATATAACGGTACCCAGAGACGAAATTATCCGTTATGACTTTGTACTTCGACCGCTAGTTGATATAGCTCCCGATTTTATACATCCAAAAGAAAAGCTCACCAATCAAGAAATATTAAACACATACGATATTGAAAAATTAATAATCAATACTGTTAAAATCGAAATATAATGAATCTAATCTTTCAAGCAGTTATAGCGTACTCAGGATTAATACCACCGCTCTATGCAATAATTGATTTATTTTTCTTAGAAGACATTAGAGTTTCTATGATTTTAGATTTTATGATTTTGTATACGCTTATTATTTTTACTTTTGTTGGCGCAATAAATTGGAAAATTACTAAAGATGGTTCTATATTAATGACAATTTATGGAGCTATTCCGAGTTTATTATCATTCTTAATTATCTTAGCTGTTTTAAATGATTTCGAGTATCTATTGATATCAAGTAGCTTAATTGCTTTTCTATTTGTGCAACTTCTATTTGACTATATTATTTACCTTCAAAAACTACGTCCAGCATTTTTTATTTACTCGATTAGATTGCCTGTTACAATCTTGTTATCTTTGCTAGTTCATTTACCGATATACTTTTGATTATTACATGTTAAGCTTTCTACCACCATCTACATTTATGTTTTGACCGGTGATGTAATTGCCATCTTTAATTAAGAAGAGTACAGCTTTTGCTATATCGTTAGGATCTCCAACACGCTTTAGTGCAATCCTTGAGAGTATGTCCTTCTTTTTCTTCGCTTTGTTCTCATCTGCCTCGGGCCACATGATTGCACCCGGCGATACGCCATTCACTCGTATTTGAGGAGCAAGATCTTTTGCAAGTGTCTTAGTGAGCGCAAGCAGTCCTGCTTTGCTTATATTATAAATAATATGATCTTTAAGAGGTGGGTCTATGTGAATATCTATAATGTTTACGATATTACCTCTTCTTTTCTTCAATTCCGAATAAAATACCTTAGCGAGCATTAAAGGTGATTTTAGATTGGTATCTATTAGGTCAATCCAAGATTTTTGATTTACTTGATCAATTTTAGTTGGATAAAAACGTGATGCATTATTGATAAGGACATCTAATCTACCAAAACATTTAAGCGCATCACTATAGAATTTCGAAAAATTTGATATTTTCGAGAAGTCTATTTTAATAATTCTACATGAGTCTTTTGATTTATCATTAAGCTCAGTGAGAATGTCTTTCGCTTGCTTAGATGATTTATTATAAGTGATAATAATATTATAGTTGTTGTCATGAAGGATTCTAGCGATAGAGAGACCGATACGCTTTACACCTCCTGTTATAAGTACAGTTTTTAATCTCTTTGTCATAATTAATAGCT
>CAJWMM010000049.1 GCA_913043035.1 uncultured Gammaproteobacteria bacterium
TGGTGTTAAGTTCAAAGGACAAGCCTCTTTCTTAACACCGCACTCAAGAATGAAGTCAGAAGATTTAGCCAGCTTAGAAGATCTGTTTCCAGTAATTGAAACAATTTTAATTTTTAATACCTTGAGCAATGGTATTATACTCAGTAATTCTATTGTTTCTCCTGAATTTGAAAAAAAAATTATAATATCTCCTTTTTTTATGGCGCCGATGTCACCATGCAGACAATCTGCTCCATGTATGTACATTGAGGGAGTTCCAGTGCTGGAAAGAGTTGCAGATGCTTTAGCTGCAATATGACCAGATTTACCTAGACCTATTGTCACTACTTTTCCTTTACATGATAATATTGCATCACATGCTTTATCAAAATGAGAATTGATTTTCCCAATCATATTTTTGAGTGAATCACTCTCTAATTTGATGATATTCTTTGCGATATCAATTTTATTTTTCTTCATGATTAATATATATACAAATTATACTGATAAATTAAAAACCCCGAAAAAAGGACTACTCCTAACAATCTACTTAAATACACATTATAATTCCTTGCCATGATAATAAGCAATATTGTTGTTGATATAATCATAGCTATATCTCTGAGAAACTCATTATATCCAATAAAACTCTGTGAGTTATAATCGACGAGCCCAACAAGACCGAGAACGAGAACTACATTGAAAATATTTGAACCCAAGATGTTACCTATAATAAAGTCAATATTTTCTCTTCTAGCTGACTGAATTGAGGCAGCTAGCTCTGGGAGACTAGTACCAATAGCTGTTAAAGATAATCCTATTACATAATTCGGCACCCCAAAGAAAGTAGCAATCTTTACGGAGCTATCTAAGAATATTTGAGTACCGATTATTAACATTGTAATAGAGAGAAGGATGATTAGGAAATTACGAATTATATTAGTCGGAATTGTAGACTTACTCTCCTTGTTCTCGAGATTGATATATTTTTTGAGATAAAGTAAAAACAACAAAAATGTACTTATCAATATTACTGAATCAATAGGATTGATTTGTCCGTCAGCTAGTAATGGAACAAGTAGTAATGTAATTAGTAAAAGATAAATAAAAAAAGCTTTTACATCTTTCGTAAAACTCCTAGATAAATAATCAGTGCTCATTTTAATAAAAAAAAAGGTAACAGCAAAGACAAGTGCAATATTCGCAATATTCGAGCCAAGGGCATTACCTATAGCTATATTTGATTTGTTGTCCAAGCTAGCTAGAAGCGCAATGAATATTTCTGGTGAAGATGTAGCCAGGCCAATAAATATTAAAGATGAAAAAAAGTGAGAAATATTTAGATCATAGGAAATATCTTCTGTATATTTAACTAGGACATTTGCACTATATGTAATGAGGACTAATCCAAAAATAAATAAAACGTATGTTAGGTAGGACATAAATAAATTTAGTTGTCTATTCCATAAACATCAATCTCAAACTCTTCTTCATCCTCTCCATCGCTAACCAGCGATTCTCTTTTTTGTAAATATGACTCTCTAATAAAGATATATTTATCTTTTGCGGCCGTATCAAGTATCTTTGTCGCTCTAAGTAATTTTGCTCTAGTCTCTACTATGTTTATTAGTCTTAATGTTTGTCTCTCTTCATGGTGAAGTTGATCTATAGGTGATAATTCGTAATCAACAAAAGTTCCAGGCGCATCTCTGAACGAAGATGGTCCTAAGAAAGGTAAAACTAAGTAAGGTCCATTAGGCACTCCCCAAAAACCTAAAGTTTGTCCAAAATCCTCTTTATTCTTACTTAATCCAAAAGTTGTGGCTACGTCAAAAATACCTAGTACACCGATAGTGCTATTTACTACAAATCTGAGAGAGTCCTTTGCAGCCTGTTGAAATTTTAGCTGAAGCAAGTCATTTGCTATAGTGTTGATTTCACCCAAATTACTAAAAAAATTTGAAACACCTCTTTCCACTGGATCAGGGGTGACGTATTTATAACCTTTGGCGACCGGCTCTAGGATATTATCATCAACCATTTCGTTGAATTCGAAGATAACTCTATTAATAGGCTCTAATGGATCATTATCCTCATCTGCTTTGACATTACTAGCCATACTCAACATGAGGATAACTACGATGCTAAGCGCTATTCTCGTTAGTTTGAAGGAATCTCTTTTGATAAATTTCATTCTCTCAGCTGGAAATTTTCTATATAAGATATATTATACATAAAAGTATGGAATATTTTAAATACATAATCATTTTTTTAACTTTTGTTGTATCGCCTATTGTTGCAGATAATCATGGTCCTGATGATTTTCTAAAAGCAAGCGTTGCTGAGGTAATGAGTTTTATTACTGATAACAAGTCTGATTTGGACGAAGATGATGAGTACCTAATTTCAAAAATGAATGATATTATCATGCCTAAATTCGATATAGAGTTAATGTCGAGAATCGTGCTTGGGAAAAAAAACTGGAATAATATCAGCCCATCAGAGAAAAGTAATTTCATGGATGCATTCAAAAATTTGATGGTTAAGACATACATGAAATCTCTAACTGCCTTTGAAGGTGAAAAAATAAAATTTTTGCCATATACATTAGGCAAAAGAGATGATATTGCAAAAGTGAAATCCGTATACCTTCTTAATGAAGGCGAACTTCCAGTTAGCTATCGACTCAAAAAAACAGATTCAAAATGGAGAGTATACGACATAATCATAGATGGTGTCAGTTTACTAAAAAATTACAGATCTGATTTTAAGACTCATGTGAAAAATAAAGGAATATTGTCTTTAATTGATCAACTGAATGCAAATTAAATAGTTAAAAAGGCTTAATAGTAAGTATTAATCTTGGTAATAGCGTTAAAACCGCTATCATTGCTATCATCATTGCGAGACCAGTTAAGATTCCAAATATTATAGTCGGTATAAAGTTAGAAAGCACGAGGATTGAAAATCCAAAAATAATAGTAACACTCGTAAAGAAAATTGCTCTACCAATGCTGTTATGTGACGCTTTGAGTGCATCATCATAATTTTTCAGTTTTTCATACTCCTCCCTGAATCTATAGATATAATGTATACTGTTATCCACAGCTATTCCTACTGTGATTGCTGCAACTGTAATGGTCATCATATCCAGTGGTATGCCAATAAGGCCCATTAATCCTAGAACAAATGTTGCAGCAAGAAGATTTGGCGCTATTCCAATTAATGAGAGTGTAAATGATTTAAACAATATCAGGAACATAATTGAAATACCTAACATAACAAATCCTAGAGATAGTATTTGTGAGTCAAATAAACTCTGTAGCATGTTATTGTACAATATTAATATTCCAGTTACAGTGAACATAGATGGATCTAGATTTAACTTACTCTCAAGGTCTGTATTAATTCTTTCTATTAGCTCTTTTCTTCGAAGATCTTTTTTGGAGTCTAATACTCTCATACTTATTCTCGCCTCATTACTTTCAATTGATATAAACGGCTTAACTGCTATCTCTTTGACTTTCTCGGGAGCTCTCTTGTACAATAGACCCATTTCAAGGCTACTTAGTTCCTTCCCATCATTGATTCTCTCAGCAACTCTTATTGTAGATGCTAAAGATAAGACTTTTCCTATCTCTGATTGTGAATCAAGATAATCATGAACTTGCTTAATTAGGTTAATTTTTTCAATAGTAAACCAATCTGCATCTGATTTCTCATCTTCGTCAAATAAATCATTATCAAAATCATCCAACTCACTTTGATAATTTTCTTCAGGAAATTTAAGAATAACATCTAGGGGTGTAGTGCCTCCTAATTTTTCATCAATTAACTTCATACCTTTGTAGATTTCAGTATCTGATTTAAAATAATTGATAAAACTATTCTCAACTCTTAGAAGTGATACACCATAAATACTTGTAAAGAGAACTATAAGACTAATAAAATTAATTACACCAGCACTACTTAAAGTAAAATTGGCTAATATTTGAGTAAATTTGAACTTCCTTTGGCTACTTTCCATGATATTACTCTCTTCCGGGCCAATTAGTAACATCAGGCATGGAAGAAGAATAAATGTAACAAGGAATGTAACAGTCAGACCCATTACCATCATATACCCAAAATCAATTACTGGTTTTATATCACTAAGGATTAAAGATGCAAAAGCTACTATAGTTGTTAATGCTGTATATAAACATGGCCACACCATTTTTGATGTTGTAATTTTTATCAAGTCAAAATGATCATTAAAATTTTCCCGAAGCTGCCTATATCGGACTATAAGATGAATATTCATCGATAGGGTAAGAATTAGCATTAAAGAAATAAAATTCGATGATATAACTGTGACTTTCCACCCTAAAAATCCTAAAAGCCCCATCATTATTGAGACAGCGAAAATACAACTTAATACAGGCAAAATTACCCATCTAAATTTACGAAAAATTATTATCAAAGTTGCAAGAATAAAAATTAAGACACCTATTCCGAAGTTGACTAGATCATTTCTGACATATGTTATCATGTCGTCCACAATCATAGGTATTCCACCTATTTTTATCTCAAGGTCATAATTTTCCTCATAAGTAGCACGAAGATTTCTTATATTCTCAAGTAGTATACTTATGTCTTGGTCATATCTTACTTTTAGTACATCGTATTGATCTTGTATTTTAGATAATTGAATTTGATCGTCACTATTTAATTCACCCTGATTTTTTTTCATTATTAACTCTGCTTTTTCAAAAGCAAGATTTGATAATTCTTCATTCTTTTTGAGATTAACTTGTATGGCAGATGTTTTACGATCTTTGCTAATAATTAGATCTCTATAAACTGGACTTTCCAATATCTCTTTTTCGGCTTTTTTCTGATTAATACTATCAGATAAAATGTTGGGTACATTTTCAATCATCTCTGCAATAGGAAGATTTGAACTTTCAATTAAAGGAATATCTACAATTGAATTAATAGAAGAAACATTTCTCATACCTTTCAAGTCTTCTTTAATCAACCTTATAACTTCAATATTATCTCTATCGAATATGGTCTTATTCTTTGACGTTACTGTAAGTATTACAAAATCTTCAGTGGCATATTTTTTCATTACGTCTCTATAAATCATGAGATCCTTATCACTTTCAAGAATAAGTGAGTCGGCAGATGCATCTAATCTGAAGTCTTTGATATGATATAAAGAGAATAATAAGATAGCAGCTAAAATCAAAACTGAAAAAAGTGGAAATTTTACAATTTTAGAAAAATATATGCCTGAGATAAGATTTTTCATAGCTTTCTTCTCTGTAAGATTTTAGAATATCGAATCAT
>CAJWMM010000050.1 GCA_913043035.1 uncultured Gammaproteobacteria bacterium
CAGAGAGAAATAAAGATATGAGTGATTTCTACACAGCAGATATTTGTGATCAATATAAAGACATTCAAATATGTGAGAGTATTTTTAAATCTTATGGTGGTAAAGCAAAGTTTCAAGGAAAAATAAGGACAGTTACCGCAATAGAAGATAACTCATATGTCAAAAAACTGATTGATGAGAAGGTAAACGGCGACATAATGGTGATTGATGGTGATGGTTCAAAAAAATGTGCGTTACTTGGCGATAATCTAGCAAAGAAAGCCGCTGAAAACGGATGGTCAGGTTTTATTATTTATGGTTGCATAAGAGACTCTGAAATTATATCGACTATAGATATTGGTATTAAAGCAGTTGATACTATGCCATTAAAAAGTGAGAAAAAAAACATTGGTGAATTTGGTAAAGATCTGAAGTTTGCAAACGTTCTATTTAAAGAGGGGCATTATGCATATTCAGATCAAGATGGCATAATAATTCATCATGGCGAAATAGATTGAAAATGAATTTATTGATGAAAATAATTAATCTTACTATCCAACGCAATGATAGAAATATCCTTGATAATATCTCTCTAGATATACATACAAAATCTTTTCTAAACATTTACGGGGCAAATGGCTCTGGTAAAACATCATTTTTGAAAGTAATAACTGGAATATCTGAAATAGAAAGTGGTGCAGTTGTAAATCATTCTAATAATCAGGTTTATGTTGGCCATAAGTATGGCTTGAAAACAAACTTGACAGTTAGTGAAAATCTAATGCTGGACTTGCAGAATAATAATAGAGATAAAAAAAATAAGTTAACTGATGCTTTGGAGGTATACAAGATGTCAAAGTATAGGGATACTCTAGTAAAACATCTTTCTCATGGTCAGCAGAAAAGAGTCTCACTGATGAGGACCTTACTTTTAGATAGTGATATCTGGATATTAGATGAACCATTTAGTGCACTCGACGAAGAAACAAAAGGAATTTTAAATAATACTTTTGTAGATGCAAACGAACATGATAAAACAATCATTATTACTGGTCACAGTGCCTTCAAGCATGATCAGCTGAAAGTCCGTAATTTTCTTTTAAAAGATGGAAGAATTCAGTAAAGTTTTCATAAAAGAAATTAAGATAGCTAGTAGGTCAGGCTATGAGGCTTTAATGCCTATTATGTATTTACTAATTATCGTTTTGTTTTTTAATATTTCAATTAGTTATATTTCAAAGAATTTAATACTTGAACTCACACCTTTGATGATCTGGCTTTCCTGCTTACTTGTATCGGTACTCAATTTGGAATCGATTTTTAAAGAGGATTATGAAGATGGAACACTTGACTATTTAATTTCATCAAATACTTTTCATGAATCAGTCATTGTTGCCAAAGTATTTAGTCATTGGTTATTGACTACACTTCCTGTAGTTGTTGTATCTCCATTTATCTCACTACTATTAGGCATAGACTATCAGACAACGCTTATTCTATTTTTGAGTTTAGTAATTGGGACACCAACAATGAGTTTATTGGGTTCAGTAGCAGCTGCACTAACACTTACGTTGAAAAGAGGCAAGATACTATTAGCTATAATAGTTCTACCTTTATATGTTCCAATTTTGATATTTGGTACAAGTGCAGTAAATAACTCCTTCTTACAAATGAGTTCTTTGTCAGAACTGATTTTCTTAAGCATTATTTTTCTTGTATTCCTTCTTATTACTCCAACGGCGTGTCTGAAATCGTTGAGGTTGAGCCTAGATTGATTGCACCCAAGAGCTCTTGTGCTCTCGTTTGATCAGAGTGTTCCTAGCAGATAATAGCAGTGCAGTGATAAAATAAAATGTAAAACCGATACTGGTAAATACCAGAGGGTATAACATTTCATACGCTATAGATGGCGAACTAAATTTCATAACAGATGGACCCTGGTGGAGAGTATTCCACCACTCTACTGAAAAGTGAATAATAGGAATATTCACAAACCCAATGATTGCAAGAATATTTGCTGCCTTCGCCCCTTTTCTATAGTCATCAAAAGAGTTGTATAAAAATATTATAGAAATATATATGAAAAAAAGTATAAGTTCAGATGTTAGCCTAGCATCCCAGACCCACCAAGTACCCCACATGGGTTTGCCCCACACTGCACCTGTAACTAAAGCAAGAAATGTAAATAAGGCACCAATTTTAGCAGAGGAAATAGCTATTATCTCAAAGATTTTTATCCTCCAAATTAATGATATTATTGCAGAGAAAAAAAGGACAGAATAAGCAAAAAGAGATAGCCATGCACTTGGTACATGAACGTATATAATTCTAAATGCCTCACCTTGTTGATAATCTGCTGGCGCTATAAACAAACCATGATAAAGACCATAACTTATTAATCCTATTGAAAGAATTAATGTCCATGGGATTATAAAACTTGAAAACAAGTAAAATTTTTTAGGCGATATATTTTCTAGTAATCTTCTTATCATATCTATAATTTTTAATTATAATAACATAAATAAATAATAAAATATGACGGTAAAATCCAGAAAAAAAGTTAAATCATATGAAGCAAACCTTACCACATGGAATAGAGGGAAGTTCGGAAAGTATAAAATCCTCAAAAAAATGAACAAGAAGGCGTATCACGATTCTATTATGAAGTCTGAAGTAGATGAGTAATTATTCCTTCCCAATAGGATGTATCACCTGAAAAAGCAAAAAATTCTTTATTAAGATATTGCTTATTTTTATTATAAGATAATCTGGATAAATTACTATCTACAACTTTACCGCCTGATTCTTCGAGAATACATTGTCCAGCTGCAGTATCCCACTCATATGTTGGTCCAAATCTTGGATAGAAGTTACCCAACCCTTTTGCTATGTAACCAAACTTAATTGCGCTAGATATTTTTTCAATTTCTAAATTAGATATAAGTGCATTCAATACATCTAATTTTTTTTGATTTATAGCAGAACTTGTTAGGACTGTTCTATCAACTGAATTTTTAGTTTTTAATCTTTGTGACTTATCATTAAATACATAATGAGCTCCTTGACCATTGATACCATAAAAAAACTCATTCTTTGAGGGAATATATATTGCGCCAAAAATTGGAAAATTATCGCTAATAAAACCGATATTTACACAATAGTTATCTCCTTTGTTAATATAATTTCTTGTGCCATCAAGTGGATCAACAATCCAAAAGTTATTAAACGTCACATCTTCTTCAAAACCCTCTTCGGAAACTATTGGAATAGAAGTGTCAAGTTCTTGAAGTCCTTGAACTATTATTTCATGTGACATTAGATCTACCTCCGTCAATGGCGTGTTGTCAGTTTTAGATCGTATTTGTAGAGTCTTATTTTGAAACTCTATTTGAATAGAGCCGGCCCTAGCACATATTGTTTTAATACGTTCGATATTGTCTAGAAAAAAACATTTATCAGAGATCATCTGAAAATTCCTTAAGAATATAAATTGATGATAAAACTCGTGAATCTATGTTTTTCTCTTTTGATAAGAAGTTACTTAAGTCATTTATCTTACACCTAACAACTTCTAGTGGCTCTGGTTCATCTCCATCAAGTATTGATTCTGAAAGTGATCTGGCGACTACAATATTTGTTTTATGATTTACATAACCAGGTGCAAGGTCTAATAAATATAAAAATTTGATATCGTCTGACTGATACCCTATCTCCTCTTGCATCTCCCTGTTTGCTGCCTCTATAACAGTCTCACCATCGTCAATTTTTCCCTTAGGTAGTGTTAATGAGTAATCATCGATAGCTGCAGCGTACTCTCTTATAAATATAATTTCGTCATCTATAATAGGGATGATCATGACTGCTCCATGTCCAGTTCCACAAATAACCTCGTAATCTCTGACTTGATTATTATCAAACTTAATATTTAACTTATCAATCCTGAAAAGATCTGTTCGTGAAATTATTTTTCTATTTTTAATTTTTGGCATTAGTATAGGATGTCTGATTGTATAAATGATGATACAGTATATATGATGGATTTGAAAGGACTGGAAAATATACTAATAGACATGGATGGTGTACTCCTAGATACCGTTTATGATAACTATTTCTGGCAAAAACATATTCCTTTGAAATATGCAGAATTAAAATCAATGAGTGAAGATCAAGCCATCAAGATAACTCACACACTTTTCAATTATAAGAGGGGTTGCAAAGACTGGTATGATCTAGATTACTGGTCTAATATGCTTAATCTTGATATAGAACAAGAAAAACTCTCTTCTGATATGATAGATAGGATAAAACTTAAAGAAGGTGCTGAAGATTTTTTAGAAAATTATCATAAGGATAAGAATTTATTTCTTATTACGAATGCTCATCGAAAAACTCTAAATATTAAAATGAGAAAGTTTCCATTTACAAAATATTTTAAGAGGGTTATTTGCTCTCATGAGTTGAAATACATCAAAGAAGAAATTGCGTTTTGGTTCATACTGAGGAATGAGCTAAGTATCGATTACGAAAAATCTTTGCTTATAGAAGATACTATAGATAATATTAAATCCGCATATCATGCTGGACTCAAATCAATAATAATTGGGAACACTTCCCCAAACTTCAAGAATACGCCTTTTTTTAATGACCTATCTTCGTTTTCTTCTAGCTTGAAATAAATTAATACTCTTATTTGTAAAATCTTTAGGAAAAATCTCATCAACGTAGATAACTCCGGACCTATTTCTATATATAATTAGCCTATGCACTTGGTCATCATCAACACTATAAAATATGTCTACCTTCTTGAATCTTTTTGCATTTAAAAAATATGAGCCAAGAGATTTTGAGCCTAGTATTCTTATGTATCTCTCTTTGCCCTTGAGGTACTTAACAGGTAAAAATGTTTTAGCGTAAATATTTTTAAAGTTTTTAGCTTCTAGCCTAACACTTCTATAAATACCCAAACCGTTAATATAAGAACGATTATTTGTATGGTTTAGATTCTTTGAATGAACTAAGCATTGTTCTTTGACGATAACCCTAAAGTTATTTTCTTTTTCCTTGCTAAGTCTTTTAGTCAAGGATTCATTATCAATCACTGCAAGTTTTGTATAATAGTTTAGAGATGATAATTTTTTCTCTCTTTTCCAATTCTCTAAATATGTATATTTCATATTATAATTTTAGATTCTCTTCTTCATCATTACGCCATCGTTTTAACAACTTAGTTCTAGTAATATCCGATAAGTTAGATACACTACTCTGAAGGTTTTTTATTATATCAACGTTTGTAATAAAGTCTTGTAAAGTT
>CAJWMM010000051.1 GCA_913043035.1 uncultured Gammaproteobacteria bacterium
TCTGAATTCCAGCTAATCTGATTTGATCCATAGTTTCAACTAAGAGTCCAGATTTAGATAATTTATCGGCTTGAATTATTACTGAGCCGCCTGGATATTCTATTTTTAATCTTTCTATATTTGCTCTTACTGCCTTTAAGTCAACTCTTCTTTTATCAATCCAAATTTCATTATTTTCTGTAATAGCAACTAAAATATTTCCTTTTTCGTCTCTTTCAGCTGTTTCAGCATTAGGACGATTTATATCAACTCCGGTCTCTTTAACAAAAGATGTGGTAACAATAAAAAATATTAGCATGATGAAGACAATATCCATCATAGGAGTTAAATCTAAAGCATTCTCTTCATTTTTTCTTCTTAATGCTCTTCTTTTCATAGCTTATAACCTTCATCTTTAAGACTTGATTTAAAATCTGCTGATAAAGCACTTATACGACCATTTAGGTCTTGATAAAAATATAATCCAAATAAAGTAATAACCATTCCCGACATTGTGGGTATTGTTGCCATTGCTACACCCGATGACATTGCTCTTGGATTACCAGTTCCTAAAAAAGATAAAACTTCAAATACTTCAATCATTCCATAAACTGTTCCTAATAAACCAATCATTGGGCACATACTTATTAATCCTTCAAGCATTTTTATATTTGTTTTAGATTCACGATTTATTGATGCAAGTAATACTGATTCAACAAATTTATAATCCGTTGTTTCAGGAGGAAATTCTTTTTTAAATTCTACTAATTTTAATCTCAACCATGATTGAGAATTAAAAAGAATAAACCTATATTTATCTATGAGGATATAAAAAATTATTAAGGTTACAAAAAACAGGACATATAAAATTGGCCCCCCTCTAAGAAATAATTCGTTAAGCATTATTCTTTAGATAATAAATATGAGCCTTTCTCTTCAACGACTTGTATAAGAGTATTTACTCTATCTGAAATATAAGTATATAAACCTAACAAAGGTGCAGCTACCATTAGCCCTAACATAGTAGTTATGAGTGCTTGTGATATACCTCCAGCCATTTGTTTAGGATCACCGGTCCCAAATAAAGTAATAGCTTGGAAAGTCTCAATCATACCAATAACTGTTCCCAATAATCCTAATAAAGGAGCTACTGCAGCTACAAATTTTATCCAACTAACTCCCCAGTCTAACTTAGATGAATAGTTTGATATTAGTTCATCAATTATATTTTCTTTTGATTGATATGATTTCGCTTGTTTAATATTATCAATCATTTCTTGGATTACATTTGACTGAGATGAATCTTCAAGTATTTTCTTATTTTCATTTAAGAAATAGATTTTGTAAGAAGAAAATGCAACTCCAATAATTCCTATCAATATTATTATGAATCCAACAGATTTGCCCTGTGCAATCCTCTCAATCCACCCAGCTTTATCTAAATATAAAGATAATAGGAAACCTCTTGTTGGATCAATGGAGGCTGTTTTATATTCATCGCTACGTTGATGTCTTTTTAAATTTCTTAATATGCTATTTTCAGGCTGTCTTTGAAGTAATTCAAAACCATTTAGCTCTTTAATTGGCTTTATGAATTCAGCTTTATAAGAAGCTGAAAATAAGCCATATCTGACAATATTATCTTCAAAAGAGTCCCCTTTTGAATTTATTATTTTTGATTTAAGTTCTTTTACTTCACCCGAAGCTACTATTTCATTAAAGTATTCTAGCCATAATACTTCTAGCTCTTCAATGCTATGCACTTGTATCTTTCCAATTTCTTTTAATCTATCACCTCTATCAGGAAATTCTGTAAAAGTATAAGCAGACTCTGATGATGATAATAATTCTCCTGCAAATTGTCTTGCTACTCCGAATAACTCTCCAAGAACTCCAATCTTAATTTGTAATCTTTCTTCTAGTTCAGCCAGGGCTTTTTCATTTTCTTCAAATTCTTTTTCAAGTCTTTTATTTCTTTCATTTTCAAGCCTGAGGTCATTTTTAGCTTTTGCAAGCATCCTTTCCCGTTCATCAATTAAATCTAGAAATTTATCAATCCTTTTTTGATCATCGGCAACATAAATACTTTTATTTATTTCTACAGTTTCTAAAAGTTGTTTAATAGCATTATTTCTTTGCTCTTCGATTGGAATCTCTTCTTCATTTTCTTGAGCAAAAATTGAAAGAGGAATTAAGATTGAGATTAATAAATATAACCTAGTCATGATCCTGACCTATCTACTGCTTGAATTGGTAAATTAATAAAATTAGGTGGTGCTTGTCTATTTGCTATATCTATTGCTGCCTTAAGCTCATTACTTAACCTTCCTCTAGTATGTATCCAAATTTGTTTTGAATTATCCCAATATCCAGTCTTTTTGTAATCTAGTGAAGAATAATATAAACCAATTCTTCCTAGTCTAAAGAAGATAACAGCAGTTTCGGTTTTATTTAATTCCATACTTCCACTATATGTTTCAATAGTATTTCCAAAGTTATATTCGGATTGATAGGCCTCAAAGACTTTTCTAAATTTCTCAGCCGTTGTTACATTAGCTTGAAGGATAATTTCATCTAAATTATCAACGGTTGCAATTCTTTCTTCTTTTAAAAAAGGAGTATCTAAAAGAACAAATTCTCTTAATACATCAATCATTCTTTTAAGGAATGGCAAAATATCTTTATTAGTTGAGTCTAATGAATCTATTTGTTTAAGAATGTTTTCAATTTCAGACTTCTGTGCATTAATTATTTCTTGTAATTGATCATCATATGTTTTTAAACTTTTATATTCAGCTACGGTGTCTTTAAATTCATAATATATTTCTTTGGATTGAACATCTAGATTATCTATCTTTTTTTGAGAATCTTGACTTAATGAGCTTGCTGAAACTTGGGTATCTATAGTTTCATTAACTATCTCTTGTGTAAATGTATTTACACAAATAAAAATAGATAAAACTATAATTTTCTTAAAACTTACCCGCATATTAAGTATTTTACACGATACAAAAAAAACATCCTCTAAAGAGAGGATGTTTTAATTAAATAAAATTAGAATCTATATGTGATTCCGGCTGTCATATACCTACCAAAAGCACTGTAGTATCCTTGGTTAAAGAAAGGATAACTATAGCCTGTATCTTTTTGAGGCATCACATCATCAATATTTCTTATACTTACATAAGTATCAATGTCAGGTGACCAATCATATGAATATGAAACATTAGTCATAATATGTGGATCTGATTTAGTTCCACCCCCTGCTGTACCATAAATATTCATATGACCCATTCTTGTCATATTTACTGAAACATTATGCTTTTCATACTTATAGTTGAAATTCATATTCTGTCTCGATCTTGGTTCATAATAGTAATATGTTAAGAATTCTATCTGCTCACCATATGGGTCAGCTAAATAGTTAATATGGTCAATTGTTGTAGAGCCTATTGAAATACCGAAGTCACCAGCACTTTCAGTTTCTTTTCTCCAATTAATATATGTATCATGACCAACATATTCAATAAAACCTTGGTTTCTTGGATTTCTAGTTATAGATACAATATTTGTAAGAGACGTAGGTGCATCACCTGGGAAATAAGTACTACTTCTTTCTATATTTGATGCAATAGTATCACAGTCTCTTGCTGGAATATTGTCTGAGAAATCATACCAATCTGCAAATGCATCGCCATACAAACAAACACCCTCAGCAACTAGTTGAGATGTGTTAGATTCTTGAGCAACTCCATTTTCTAAATAAACATGGAAAGCATCCCATTGCCAACTCATATTTTCACCAATATTAAGAACGAAACCTATAGAATAGTTTTCACCCTCTTCCTCTTCTAGGTCTTTACGACCACTTTGGAAAGTTTTTCTATAATCACTATAATTTCCTTGGAATCCGCATAATGAAGCTCTCGTTGCTTCATCGCCTGGATCGATAGCTCCAGTACTTGTAGCTCCTGCTAAGTAATTCGCATAACATTGTGGATAGTCAGTACCATATGAAAAAACTGAGCTAGGCTGTGAATAAATATAATGCATATCAGGAGCTCTAAATGTTTGGCCAGCTGATCCTCTTAATAAAAAGTCTTCTGTTGGTCTATATGCAAAGTTAAACATTGAAGAAACCCTTGAACCAACACTAGATGAATCATCATCATATGAGTCATATCTTGTAGCAAAAGTAACTTCTACTTTGTCACCTAATGGTGCAGCTAACTCAACTCCAAGTGAAACTCTTGATCGATCTCCAAAACCATATCTTGTAGAACCTTGAATGATCTGAATAGCGTCATCACCACCATATATTTCATCATCTAACCTACCAGCTGATGGAATAACTTCATAGTCTTGGTATTGATATTCTGCATGGACATTAAATGCTACTGGCGTATTACCTGCCATAACTTCACCAGTAATATCAGCATCAATTAAATACTGATATGACTCTGCATCAACTGAATCATCTACAAGCCATGATTGGAATAAGTCTGTAGAAATCGCTCCCCATAATCTTTCTGGGAAGAAACAGTTTGAGAAGCCAAATCCTGCTAACATACCACCCATTCCTGATCCAGAATGCTGACATGGATCTCCTGCATACCAACCAACTGATAAGGATCCGTCTGCTTCTGTCATGCCTACACCAGCCATATAATCTTTAGCTTTTTGAGTTAGTGTTGAATCTTCATAGAATGAATTATATCTAGTCATATTTGCGCCAATAGACCACTCATATCCACTGTCCATAGTCCCTGATAGACCCATAAAGAAATCAGTCATATCTTCTTCATAATCTGATCTTGCTTCAAATGGTCGACCCATTGCTGGAGTAAAATATCTTAAAATATAAGATGCTCTAAGAACTGGGTTACCTGCAGGAACTAAATCATTTCCAATATTTTGAAGTGAACTATAAATTCTTGAGTCAATCATTGAACCAAGAGAAACATATCTAGAAACAGAGCTTCTTAAATAAGCTTCTTCATTAAAATGATAAAGTCTCGCATTAAATTGATTTCCATTGTCAAAGTTATGAGTAAAAGTACCCATTATTGTATAGTCATCTCTTTCGTTAACTATAGTTGTAGAGTCTCCACCATTAGCACCTCTATTATAGGCGCAAGCATAACCTTGATATGAGCCTGTGTAATTAGTAGTACCATAAACTTCAGGTTTGTCTCTACTGAATAATCTAAAGACTCCACCAGATAGGTCAGTACTAGCACAAGGATATCCAAAATCTTCTGGTGACATAGTTACTGCAT
>CAJWMM010000052.1 GCA_913043035.1 uncultured Gammaproteobacteria bacterium
ATATAAAAAATCAACACCTATATTCAGTGAATACAGAATTGAAACACAGGTTCAGAGTGTGTACAGAAGAAAGATTACGCTTCCATCCGGAGGTAATATTGTATTTGACTCAACTGAAGCACTCACTAGTATTGATGTAAACTCAGCCAAGTCTACAAAAGGCGGGGATATAGAAGAAACCGCGCTTAATACTAATTTAGAGGCTGCGGTATCTCTATCAACACAGTTAAAGTTGAGAGATATTGGTGGACTTATCGTTGTTGATTTTATTGATATGATGTCAATTAATTCACAAAAAATTGTCATGCGTAAAATGGCCGAGTTAGCTAAAATAGACAAAGCAAAAATCCAGTTTAGTAGAATTTCTAAATTCGGATTGATGGAGATATCTAGGCAAAAACTAAGAGCTTCTATCATAGATAATACAGATGATTCATGTCCAACATGCTCAGGGTCAGGTTACATTAAATCATTATCATCTCAATCAATTTCTTTAGTCAGAATGCTTGAAGAAGAAGCGGTAAAAAGTGATAAGCCAATTACGGTATACTTACCAGTAAGATTAGCAACCTATTTATTAAATGAAAAAAGAGATCTAGTTCAAGGAATTGAAGAAAGACATAAAATTTCAATCAAAATCGTTCCTGATCCAGAAGTTGAAGTAACAAGTTATTTAATAGATAGAGAAAATAGAAGTCAGTCAGATTTCAAAGCATCAGCTAACCATAAAGATAACTCTAAAGAAACTAAAGTTACTAGTCCACAACCATCTAATTACAAAATTGAAAGTCCACTAGTTTCAGCAGTTGCACCAAAGTCACAGCCACCAAAACCTAAAAGTACTAAGGTGGAATCTACAAATGGATTTTTAACGAGCATTATTAAAAAAATTAAATCAATTTTTTCTACTAAAGAAAAAAGAACCTCAAGATATAAAACTAATAATAGGAAAAGATATAGTAGATCTTATAATCCAAAATATAATAAATATAAGTCATATAACAAGAAAAAGAATAATCCACGCAGAAGTAATAATAAATCTCATAATTAATGATTAAATTCTTAACTAGAATTATATTAGTAACATCAGTTGTTTCAATTATGTTGTACTATTTCCAGCCACAATCAATTTTCTTTGAAAATGACTTAAAAAGAATACTAGAGAAAAATAAAGTAACATTTGTTACTAGATTAGGTCCAACTACATACTATGAAATAAAAAATAAGAAATTTGGATATCACTACTCCATAATGAAAGAATTTGCAGATTTCATTGATGTTGATCTATCTATCAAAGTCGTTAATAATATAGCAGATGCAAGAAAAATGATATCATCTCGTGAAGCTGACATTATATCTGGATGGAATATAGTTGATTTTGACAAAGATATTAAAACTAGTTATCCATATAATAGAGTTGACTATGTAATTGTTGCCAAATCAAATATATCACGCGGATCTAATATTGAAGATAAACTTCTTAAAAATGACATACACGCCATTGAATCGCATGTGATTACAAATATGGGCACAAATAGAGAGAGAAAATTAAAATATTCCTATAAGATTTGGCGGGACAAAAATATAGATGATTTACTAAGAATGCTTAATGATAATGAAATTATATTTTTATTTATGTCCTCAGATGAATTTAAAATTCTATCGAAGTACTACCGTGATATTAAAATTGTACAGCGACATTCTATAAATGAAGCAGAGTATTGGGTTTTACCACATAATGTTGGTAGCGGTATGCAGAATAAAATATCAGAATTTTTCAATGTTATGATTGATACTAATAGATTAGCCGGAATTTATCAAAATTTTTTTGGACAACAACAACATTCATTTGTTGGTTCTAAAATTTTTATAAAAGACCTTTTGGAAGTATTTCCTACTTATGAGTTCTTTTTTAAAGAGGCCTCTAAATTGTTCAATTTTGATTGGAGATTAATTGCGAGTATTGGTTATCAAGAATCAAGATGGAGAAAAAATGCTGTATCATATACAGGAGTTAAAGGAATAATGATGCTCACGAAAGATACTGCAAAAGAGGTTGGAGTTGAGGATAGAAAAGATCCGAGAAATAGTATATTTGGTGGAGTAAAATATCTCCGAAGTATTTATAATAGAATAGATTATGAATTGGATGAAAAAGAAAAAAAATGGTTTGCAATAGCAGCATATAATATTGGATTAGGCCATGTTGAAGATGCGGTAAAGCTGGCTACTAAGGATAGTGTTGAAATAAGAAAATGGTCAGATATCGAACCATATATTTTAATGTTAAGTCAATCACAATACTATAGACAAACAAAATACGGTTATGCTAGAGGTTGGGAAACAGTTAAGTATGTGCAGAACATAAAACAATATTATGATATAATAGTTTTTTTAGATTCACAGGATAAAGGAGTGGATGAAAAAGATCAGGAGATTCCTAAAACGTTATGAGTAATATAAATATAGACCTAATTGAAAGATCCTTTACTGATGGCATCAATGACTCTCAAAAGAATAAACTTATTGAAACAGTAGAACTCGTTTTTGATGAATTAAATACAGGGAAGATCAGAGTTGCAGAATTAGTGGGTAATGATTGGGTTGTCAATGAATGGATAAAAAAAGCAATATTACTTTCATTCAAGTTGAAATCAAATAAGATTATTGACACAGGATATACAAAATTTTTTGATAAACTTTCATCAAGATTCAATGACGTATCACAAGAGCATTTAACAGATAAAAATATCAGAGTTGTTCCACAAGCAATTGCTAGAGAAGGTACTTTTATTGGTGAGAATGTTGTACTAATGCCATCTTTTGTAAATATTGGTGCTTATGTGGATTCTGGCACTATGGTTGATACTTGGGCTACAGTAGGATCTTGCGCACAAATTGGTAAGAATGTTCATCTTTCTGGGGGTGTTGGTATAGGTGGCGTTTTAGAACCCTTACAAGCTAATCCAACTATTATAGAGGATAATTGTTTCATAGGAGCAAGATCTGAAATTGTGGAAGGTGTTATAGTTAAAAAAAACTCAGTGATTTCTATGGGTGTATTTATTGGTAAAAGTACAAAAATTTATGATCGTGAAACTGATACAGTTAATTATGGCATTGTACCAGAGGGTTCAGTTGTTGTTTCAGGATCATTACCTTCAAAAGATGGTAAGTATAACCTTTATTGTGCGGTGATTGTAAAGAAAGTTGATGAGAAGACAAGAAGTAAAGTAGGTATTAATGAACTTCTCAGAGAAGCTTAAAAAATTTTTCTTCTGTTAAAATAGTTGTTCCATTTTTCTTAGCTTTATCGAGCTTACTTCCTGGGTGCTCACCACATATTAAAAACTCTGTTTTCTTAGATATCGAACTAGAGACTTTACCTCCATTTGATATTATAATTTCCTCTATTTCACGTCTTGATATTTTATTGAAAGATCCTGTTACAACAAATGATTTATTTGATATAGATTTATTAGTAGATAATTTTAAATAATTTAATTCAATGCCTGATAGAATTAGTTTCTTAATTCTTCTTACATTACTTGATGTTGAAAAGAAATTTACAATATTATCAGCAACTATTGGGCCAATATCTTTTATGGATTCTAATAAATCTCTATTAGCACTCATTAACTCATCTAATGTACTGAAATTATGAGATAAAACACGGGCTGTTGAGAGCCCTACTTCTCTAATGCCTAGCGAATATATGAATTTATCAAAGTTGGGGCTTTTGCTTTTATTTATTGAATCAATAAGATTATTTACTGAAGTCTTTGCCATTCTGTCCAACTTAATCAGGTTGTCGTATGTTAAATAAAATAAGTCAGAGTAATTTTTAATTAAACCACTATCTACTAACGCAATTATTATATTATCTCCCAAACCTGTAATGTTCATTGCCTTTCTAGAAGCAAAATGTCCAATGCTTTGAATTATCTGCGGTTTACACGAGAATTCATTCGGACACTTATAAATTGACTGATTTGATATTTTGAAGATTTTCTCGCCACAAGCCGGACATCTTATTGGCATAGATATTTTACTAGTTTTTCCTCTCTTCGATATATTTACTCTTTCAACTTCTGGTATTACATCGCCTGCTCGTCTTACATAAACATAATCGTTAATCCTGATATCCTTTTTTTCAATATCATCTAAATTGTGTAAGGTTGCTCTACTTACAGTTACACCACCTATATTCAACGGTTCTAATTCTGCTACTGGTGTTATTATACCCGTCCTACCAACTTGGAATGTTACATTAATAATTTTTGTTTGTGATACTTGAGATGGAAATTTAAATGCAATTGACCATTTTGGTGCTTTAGATGTATATCCTATTAGGTCGCGTAATTTATAGCTATCTACTTTATAAACTATTCCATCTATCTCGTATGGTAGTTTGTCTCGCTTAGTGGAAATATCGTTAAAATAGTCAATCGCTTGATTGATATTGATAATTTTTTTATTTAAATTACATGTTTGAAAGCCAATTTTGTTTAAATAGGACATTGATTCTGAATGAGTAGGTAGTAATAAGTCTGAATCTATCTCTATTACGCCGTGTATATATATCTGGAGATTTCTCTTGAATGCAATTATTGGATCTAATTGACGTACTGTCCCTGCAGCAAAATTTCTAGGATTTGCAAATGTCTTCATATCCAACTTGTTAAGTGTGTCGTTAATTCTATGAAAATCAGCAATTAAAGAATAAACTTCTGCAGCAACAATTAACCTATTTGGTATTTTCTCAGTAGATAACCTAATGGGTAGATTATGAATTGTTTTTATATTAGATGTAACATCCTCTCCTTCATTGCCGTCACCTCGAGTAACCGCAGAAAGCAGATTTCCATTTTCATAGGTTAATGCGATGGCTAAACCATCAAATTTAGGTTCAGCAAACATTATCACTTTTTTTGAAGTATCTGTGATAATTTTTTCATAAAATGATTTAAACTCATCAAGATTAGCAGCGTTATTAAGAGACATCATTGGTTTAACATGTCTAACTTTTTTGAAGCCCCCTTGTACTTTAGATCCTATGACTTGTGTAGGAGAGTCTGCAGAGATAAAACTTGGGTTTTTATCCTCAATTAATTTTAACTCTCTGTAAAGTTCATCAAATTCATGATCAGATATTATTGGTGAATCATATGTATAATATTGTTTAGAGAATATCTGTATTTTTTTCTTAAGCGCTTGATAGTA
>CAJWMM010000053.1 GCA_913043035.1 uncultured Gammaproteobacteria bacterium
ATAGGTTATTTATTATGTCATAGACTATACTTTCAGTAATATTATTATGGTACTTACTTTTACAAATTATTATTTCCTTACCTTTTAATGATCTTATAGAATATGAATTAAGTGATACTCTATCCTTCAATGAAGTATAAAGACGAGATTTACTTATAGCTGTTTTTTTCATTTGCTTAGATACTCTATAACATTGAGACCAAAAGCATTTATACCACGATATTTTATTGGTCTACTTAATAAAATCATATCTTTTACCCCAATATCATTAAGTATCTGTGCACCAATCCCTACAGTTCTATAATCATAAAATAGAGAGTTTTTAGATTTATTTATATTGCTAGATTTTGTATTTTCTAATTGAATCTCATCAAAAGGATATGAAATAAAAACAAGTGCTCCTTGTTCTGACTTAGCTATTTTTTTCATAGCATTTTCAAAAGACCAGCTGCTATGAGGTGTAACTTTAACAATATCTGTCAAGACATTTTGGACATGAACCCTAACAGTTGTGGCTTTATTCCGCTCAATTTTATTATTTGTAATAACAAAGTGAACTTGATTAGTGATGATATCTTTATAGTAAATAGCGTTGAAAATACCATATTCGGTCTTAAGTTTTTTTTCATCAATTCTTTTGATGGTTTTTTCTTTTGCTGTTTTATATTTTATTAAATCTTCAATTGTGCCAATTTTTAAATTGTATTCTTTAGCAAAATCAATAAGATATTTTTTTCTAGCCATGCTTCCATCTTCTTTTAAAATCTCGACTATCACAGCTGATGGTTCTAAACCTGCTAATTTTGCTAGATCACACCCTGCCTCTGTGTGACCAGCGCGAACTAACACACCTCCATCTTTTGCCATTAAAGGAAATACATGCCCAGGCTGCACTAAATCGCTTTGCCGACAATTTTTTTCAATAGCTTTTCTTATTGTTTTAGCTCGATCAGAAGCAGAAATCCCAGTAGTAATACCAGTGGCCGCGTCTATGGATACAGTAAAGTTTGTCTCTCGGGCACTCTCACCTGAGTTTTTCATTAGAGGCAAGCCTAGTTTTTTACATTTTTCTCTTGTTAGTGTCATGCATATTAATCCACGACCTCTTGAAGCCATGAAATTAATATCTTTTGGTTTCACAAATTCTGAAGCAATAATAAGATCACCTTCATTTTCTCTATTCTCATCATCCATAATAATGACCATCTTTCCTTTCTTTAGGGAATCTATTATCTCTTGTGTAGTGTTAATCATTTAAGTTTCTCTAAGTGTTTTGCGATATAGTCTACCTCAATATTCACATGAAATCCTACTTTATAATACTTGATTATAGTATTTTCATATGTATGCGGAATGATCATAATACTGACTCTATTATCATTAATACTATTTACTGTAAGACTCACACCATCAACACATATTGAACCTTTAGAGACAATATATTTTTTAACATTATCTGGAAGATCAATGATAAGCTCCCATGTCTTTTCTCGTTTACTAAATGAATAAATACTGGCATTGCCGTCAATGTGACCTGTAGTTATATGGCCACTTATAAATTTATTTAAAGTCAGAGGGTACTCCACATTAACTGTATAACCCTCTTTAAAATATTTAAAATTTGTCTTCATAAGGGTTTCAGATGAAATATAAAAAAAATGACTAGTATTATCAATATTTTCAAGTGTTAGACATGCCCCATTAACAGCTACGCTTGTTCCAATCTCCAATTTACAAGGTGGATCAATAAGAAGGACAAGAGACATTCCTTGATTTTCTATATTAATGTTTTTAATCTTACTTAAGTTTTCGATTATTCCTGAAAACATTACTTGACCAGCCTTATTTTTAAATCATTATTTATTGGTAGTATATCATGTACTTTAAAGTTAATCTTATCATTGAGTTTAGTAATATTATCTATACCTGAGAATGACTTTGATAAATGACCTAATAACTTTGGAGATACATATAGTAATAACTCATTAACAAGTTGTTTTTGTAATAAATGAGATATTAATGTAGATCCTGATTCAACAAATATTTTATAGTGACCTCTCTCTAACAATAGATCGAAAACTTGTCTTAAATAATTGATATTTTTAGATAATCGTATTATCTCCACATTATTTCCAAAATTTTTTCTCGTATTACGCTGTGTAAAAAGTAGTATTTTTCTTTTAGGAATATTAAAAATATTGAGATTCTCATTAAGGCAAAGTTTATTATCTATAATGGCAAGATCTGGTTGTTTGACTAATTCTCTTGAGTAACGTGGTTCTCTTACATTTAACAAAGGATTATCTTTTAAAATTGTTTTAGAGGTCGATAATATAACAGAAGATTTGGCACGTTCTCTCTGAACATCTTTCCTAGATTCTGCCGATGTAATCCACTTACTTACCCCATTACTTAATGATATCTTTCCATCCAATGACAGACCAACTTTAACTGTTATATGAGGCATTCTAGTTTGATGCATATGATAAAATTCTTTATTTAGTAATATTGCTTTTTCTTTTAAGACGCCCATGGAAACACTTATACCTGCGCGTCTCAGTTTATTGATACTTTTTTTATTAACGAGAGGATTAGGATCATAATTACCAATTACAACTCTTTTAATTTTATGTTTTATAATTAAATCTACACATGGTGGTGTCTTTCCATAGTGTGAGCAAGGTTCTAAGTTTACATAAAGAGTTGAATTTTTTGTTTTAGATCCAGCTTTTCTGATAGCTATAGCTTCAGCATGCGAAGATCCGGATGATTTATGATAGCCGCTGCCAACAATCTTATTATCTTTTACGATAATTGCGCCTACTTTAGGGTTGGGATATACGCTAAACTCACCTTGTTTAGCAAGTTTTAATGTCATATCTAAATAATATTTATCTATATCACTATTCATCTTCAAGGAGATTACTCTGTCTTTTCTTCATTTCTGGTGAAAGATTATTTTCAAGATTTTTGATGAGTTGACTAAATGATTCTGTATCATCAAAATTAAAATAGACAGATGCAAACCTTATATAAGCTACATGATCTAATCTAAGTAATTCAATCATTACGATTTTACCAATCTCACTAGATTTTATCTCTTTACCAGAGTATCTTATGCATTGGTTAAAGATATTTTCCAGCGCATCTTCGATATCTGATTGACTAGTATGTCTTTTTTCTAATGCTAATTGTAAGCCATTTTTTATTTTTTCTTTAGAGAATAACTCAGATGATTGATCTGATTTAATAACACGTGGATATGATAATTCTGATGTTTCAAGTGTATTGAATCTACTATTACACTTATTGCACTCTCTTCGACGACGTATAGAGTTAGATTCAACGTTGAGCCTCGAGTCTATAACGCTCGTGTTTGTATCACCACAAAATGGGCAACGCATAGTACCTGCTAAGCTACAGCTTTTTTGTTAGAAGAATATACAGGAAATTGTGAAGTTAAATTAACAACTTTTTCTTTTACTGACTTTATAGTAGCCTCATTTTCTATATCATCTAGAACATCACAAATTAAATTACCTAATAATTTAGTTTCATTTTCTTTGAAACCTCTAGTTGTTATCGCAGCCGTCCCAAGTCTTATACCAGATGTTACGAATGGACTTTGTGGATCATTCGGTACAGAATTTTTATTAACAGTAATGTTAGCACTGTGTAGTGCTGCATCAGCAGCTTTACCAGTTAAACCTTGTTTTACAAGGCTAACTAACATTAAGTGATTTTTTGTGCCACCTGACACAATATCGTAACCTCTATCAATCAGAGTCGATGCAAGTATATTTGCATTTGTGATAACTTGTTGCATATAGATTTTAAACCCTGGTTCTAGTGCTTCTTTAAAAGCAACAGCTTTGGCAGCAATTACATGCATTAAAGGGCCACCTTGTGTACCAGGGAAAACCAATGAATTAAATTTCTTTTCTAAATCAGGATTAGATTTACAGATGATTATACCACCACGTGGGCCTCTTAGAGTTTTATGCGTTGTTGAAGTTACAACATCTGCAAAAGGTACTGGTGATGGATAAACGCCACCTGCAACTAGACCAGATACATGTGCCATATCAACTAAGAAATATGCTCCTATTTTTTTTGCAATTTCAGACATTCTCTCCCAATCTACAATTTGTGAGTAAGCCGAGAATCCACCGATAAGCATTTTTGGTTTACTTTCTATTGCAAGTTTTTCGATTTCATCATAATCAAGGAGTCCGTTATCATCAATACCATATTGAACAGCATTAAATAGTTTACCAGAAAAGTTAACTTTAGAGCCATGCGTTAGATGTCCACCTGCATCTAGGCTCATACCTAGTATAGTATCGCCTGGATTTAATAGCGCAAGATATACCGCAGCATTAGCTTGCGAACCTGAGTGAGGTTGTACATTTGCATAATCACATTTATATAATTCTTTGAGTCTATCGATTGCTAATTGTTCAGCAACGTCAACATTCTCACAACCACCATAATATCTTTTAGCAGGATATCCTTCAGCATATTTATTTGTTAAGACAGATCCTTGAGCTTCTAAGACTCTTGGGCTCGCATAATTCTCAGATGCTATTAGCTCAACATGCTCTTCCTGTCTTTTTATTTCTTTTTTTATTGCCTCATTTAACTCGTCGTCAAAACCGGCAATTTTAGTATCCAAATTAAACATATGTTTCTCCTGATTCACTCACTAGAAAATTAAATATTAACAAATTTGTAACTATGTTTCTATGCCAATATTATCTGATTCACCCTTAATTTTCGGTTGTTTCAGTGAATCTTCTTCATAGATTTTTATATTTTGCAGATATTCTCTCATAATTTCCCATATTGGCTTTCCTTCTTCTATTTGATTAACGCTTGCCCAACCAGAAACCATATATTTTTTATGGGACTCTATATGTTTGCCATTCTTGTCACGAAGATTACTTATTCTTTGACCAATTTTATTTTGAGGAGTAATGGTATAAGATAATCCAGTTGTTCTTACCATATCACCACCTTGTTGCATGTATGGGTCTGGATTAAATATGTTATCTGCAACATCTTCAAGAATATTCTTAATTGTCTCACCAGTAAATTCTCGTCTGTATGTATTCGGGTATGTTATTGCTGTCTGATTGTATATATCATTCATAGTAATTTCATCATTTGCAAGAAC
>CAJWMM010000054.1 GCA_913043035.1 uncultured Gammaproteobacteria bacterium
TGCATTACCGTTGCCTTGAAGTCCTTTTCTAATATATCCAATTGTGATATCTGTAGATTTACTTAATTGCATAGTATTAGAGATCCCAATTGTTCTATAATCCTCATTAGCAGCCACCTCTCTACTGTCACCTGTTGCATAGACAAGTTGAAGATTGTGCATTCCCATAGCGTAATGTGCGCCAAAAGTTTCTATGTCACCCTCACCATTCGTGAAGCCATTGCCAGTACTAGTGATTTCTAGATCTTCAGATGTATAAAAAACATCTAAGTTTGGCATAACTTTATATGAAGCAAATATTTTATCGTTTGACTCACCATCAGCACCTTCACTTTTATCAAAGGTTCTTGCAATACCTAACTCTAGATTCGCAACTACGATATTTTCAACTTTTAAACCAAAAGAGTAATCATTTTTTGAAACATTATTATTATTTGAATTTTCTCCCATGCCTCTTAGGTAGGCGATTTGGAATGGACCAAATTTACCATGATACATGATGCTAGAATCCCATGTACCAGCTTGACCAAAATCTGTTGAACTAGTCGCTCCATGGTTATTCATGCCTATTGCAGTATCCATATTTTTGTCATAAAATCCCATTGTTTTATATGGCGTCTCGTAAGAGCCCATACCAAGATATCCGATAGGCGTTATAAAACCAAGGTGACCAATATGCAGCTCTATACTTTGACAAGGTGATGATCCATTAGCGTCAGTATTGCAATTTTTACTATCACTAGTTGCCCATCCGTCAGCAAGATCAAATTTCCATTCAGCGTGTCCTAACATTGTCAACGCACCAATGTTCTCCTTAAATTTAAGTCCTAGTCTACTTTTACCACCGTTGTCCCTTATGCTATCAACCGAGTTTGCAGACCCAGTAGATTTTTGGTCATAACCGACATAAAGTCGTCCAAAAAAGTGCACGCCGCTTGATCCATGCGCGCTAGACGTATATTGTTGTGAGCCATCCATTTTCCCACCTGCAAATGCAGGCATTGATATTACTGCAGAAATTACCGCAGCTGTAAAGATATTTTTAATCATTTCACTCCCCATTTGTAATTTTTATTTACTGATCAATTTTGACACATTATGCCCTATAAATAAACACATATGCCTAATAAATAGAGGGTTTTTAGGTAAATAATGAGATAATGATGTAAAGATTAACCTGATGGGATTTATCCCAATAATACTAATAATTCTATATTTTATTAGCATTATCGTTGATTTGTATTAATATAATCATTTGCTCGTGTATTCAGTATGAAAGATTATCTAATGAAGACATACAATAGGAAGCCTGTATCTTTTGTCAAAGGAGAGGGTGTTTATTTGTATGATGAGAAGGGCAAAAAATATATAGACGCTCTTTGTGGATTAGCGGTGACGAGTCTTGGTCATTCTAATGAAGAGATTACTGAAGTACTAAAATCACAAAGTAGTTCACTTATCCATACATCTAACGCTTTTCATATAGAGCCTCAGCAGAAACTTGCAAAAAGGCTATGCCAGTTAAGCGGGATGACTACAGCATTTTTTTGTAATTCTGGCGCAGAGGCTGTAGAAGCATCTATAAAAATTGCGAGAAAATTTGGCAATGACAGAGAAATACGTTCTCCAAAAATTTTGGTAATGGAGAACAGTTTCCATGGGAGAACGATGGCAGCATTATCTGCAACTGGAAGCGCAAAATCTCATGCCGGTTTCACTCCTCTCGTTGATGGTTTCGTTAGAGTTCCGTTTAACGATATAAATTCCGTTAAAAAAGCTCTTGATCTTCATGATGATATCGTAGCGGTTTTATTGGAGCCGATCCAAGGTGAGGGTGGCATAATAATACCAGATCATGGTTATCTATATGAACTTAGAGAGATAACAAACGATAGAAATATATTACTAATGATTGATGAAGTTCAATCGGGTTTTTGCAGAACAGGTAAATGGTTTGCGCATCAGCACGAAAATATTATTCCAGACGTTATTACGATAGCTAAAGCACTTGGAAATGGTGTTCCAATCGGAGCTTGTCTAGCAGCTACTAATGCATCAAATATTTTAATACCGGGTTCACATGGATCTACTTTTGGTGGTAATTTCTTATCATGCAGCGTTGGACTAAAAGTCCTAGATATTATGCGAGATCAACAGATTTGCATAAATGCTAGAAAAATGGGCGACTTATTCAGTAAAGAATTAAAAGAGAGATTATTAACAAAAAAATCTGTTCTTGATATTAGATGCAAAGGTTTAATGATAGGGATAGAATTAAAAGAAGATTGTTCTACCCTTGGGAATACTTTTCTAGAAAATGGTCTAATTGTTAATATAACTAAAGGGAATATTATTAGAATGCTCCCGCCACTTATTATTAATGAAAATCAAGTTCATGATATAATAGAAATATTAGATAAAATATTAGATTAATATGAACATAAGACATTTCAGATCTCTTTTAGATATAAACAGAAAAGAATTTATAAGAATTCTCGATAGATCATTGGAAATCAAAAAACTATCGCGAGAGAATCATTTGCCAAATTCTTTATCAAAAAAGACATTAGCGCTTATATTCAAAAAAAATTCTACACGAACCAGAGTGTCAATGGAAACCGCCATAAATAAATTAGGCGGAAATGCGGTTTATATCTCTCATCTAACATCACAAATCGCTAGAGGGGAATCGATTAAAGACACAGGTAAAGTGCTTTCAGGCATGGTTGACTTTATAGCAATTAGAACTCATGAGCATAGCGAGCTGCTCGAACTTTGCGAAATTGCCTCTGTGCCAGTAATCAATGCACTTACTCAAAAATTTCATCCATGTCAGCTTCTTGCAGATATGTTGACTTTTTATGAAGAGAAAGGGAGTTTTGAAAACAGAACTTTTTCATGGGTAGGTGATGGATGTAATATGTGTAATTCTTACATCAATGCATCAAAAATACTCAGATTTAATCTGAAAATTGCAACACCAAATGGTTTCGAACCAGATGCCTCTGTGCTCAACGCATCGTCTGATACTGTTGAATTATGCGATCTTCCTGGAAAGGCAGTAGAAAATTCAGATTTAGTAACTACAGATGTTTGGGCTAGCATGGGAGATGAAGAGGATCATGAGAGAAGAAAAGTACTTTTTAAGGGTTATCAAATCAATCAAAATATGATGGATAAAGCGAATAAAGACGCAATATTTCTCCATTGTTTGCCAGCACATAGAGATGAAGAAGTTACTTCCGAGGTTATAGACGGTCCAACTAGTCGTGTTTGGGAGCAATCGCATAATCGTCTATATACTACACAAGCTTTGTTGGAATTTTTAGCAGAAGTTAATGTTTAATTGATTCGCTATTAATTTTCTCAATTAGTTTTTGTTTTTCCTTGTTATCCACACATTTAATTATTTGTGTCGCTAATTTTGATAGATTTTTTTTATTTGATTCTACAATGACTTTTTTAACTTCAGGAATCGCGCTAGGATGCATGCTAAAAGACTTAAGCCCCATTCCTAATAAAAGCCTAGTAAATTGTTTATCACCAGCCATCTCGCCACAGAGTGAAACGTCTACACCGTGCCTTTCACCACTTTCAATTACATTTTTAATAAGTGTTAACACAGCTGAATTGAATGGGTCATATAAATAATTTACTTCATCATCAACCCTATCAATTGCAAGTGTGTACTGGACGAGATCATTAGTACCGATTGATAAAAAATCAACAAATTCAGCTAGACGAGATGATAGAACTGCTGATGCTGGTACTTCTATCATGATACCTACTTCTACATTATCACTGAAAAGTATTTTTCGCTTCCTTAATTTACTTTTAGCAATTTCGATAAGATCCTTTGCTTTTTGTATCTCAGATAATGTAGTAATCATAGGTAACATTATCTTGACATCACCATAATATCCTGCCCTTAATATGGCTTTAACTTGATTTAAAAAAACTTCTTGATTATTGAGACTATACCTTATACCTCTTAGTCCAAGCGCTGGATTTCTTGCAATAGATCCTGTCTGTATATTTTCAGGGATTTCTTTATCTGATCCGACATCGAGTGTTCTAAATATTACTGGTTTCCCCTTTAAACCTCTCACAATCTTTTTATAATCAGCAACTTGTTCTGCTTCAGTTGGTATATCAGATCTATCTGTATATAAATATTCTGTTCTAAATAGTCCAATACCGTCAAGATTTTTTCCTTTGATAATTTTCATTTCTTGAGGAAGCTCTAGGTTTGCCATAATTTCAATTCTTTGCTGATCTGTCGTCACACATTTTTTCTCCATTACTCTAGATAATAATGTCTTTCTATTCTTATCCTCTTTTTTTATTTGATTATAGTAATCCACGCATGATTTATCAGGGTTCACAATTACGATGCCATTGTTTCCATCTAGAATTATTAAGTCTTGATCTTTGATTATATTAAGGGCATTCTTCAATCCAACGATTGAGGGAATTTCAAGACTCCTAGATAAGATTGAGCTATGTGATGACCTACCTCCAAATTCAGAAACTAAACCACAACATTTAGATTGGTATGCAATTAAAACATCTGCAGGACTCAAATCATCAGTAATGAGTATCATATTCTTTATATTGGTTAAAACATTGTTTTTAGCTTTTTTTGTTTGCTTAACATTTTTAATTAATAATTTTACTACATGATTGATATCATCAATTCTCTGTTTGATATAATTATCTTTCATCTCAGAAAATGATGACTTTATTGATTGAAATTCGTCGTCAATTGCCCAATCTGTGGCGTAAAATTTTTCCTCGATATTATTACGTATATTACTTAAAAAGGACTTATCATTAATAAGATGTATGTGTGTATCTAGAAATATGCCTACATTATTCTTAAGACTGGGTGTAAGTGTGTTTTTTATAGCATTTATTTCTCTGAGAGTAATTTCTAGAGATTTATTAAACTTTTTTATCTCTTTTTGCACTTCATTTTTTTTAATAAATTTTTTTTGATAATCATTTTGACCATGTTCGTATCGTTGGCACTTAGCTATAACTATGCCTTTTGAAACCGTTAATCCTCTAATAATGATAGGTGTAAGACTATTCATTTTCGTCAAATTTATTTTTGATGAGACTTACAAGACTTTTTA
>CAJWMM010000055.1 GCA_913043035.1 uncultured Gammaproteobacteria bacterium
CTAAAGAATTATCAAATACCTCATATTATAGTAGTGAATAAAATTGACTTATTAAATAAAAATCAGATTAATCAGTATAAAAAGTATGTAGAATATTTTTCACACTTAAGTAGTAATGCTCCTTGTATCTATCTATCAGCCAGCATGAGAAAGAATATTAGTGAATTAAAGAGCGAGATATATACTTTAGCGTCAAAACTTGATCAGCGTTTTAAATCATCTTTTTTAACGAAGATCCTTAATGATGCCGTGGATTCTCACCCACTACCGATGTCAAATAATAAGAAAATCAAACTGAAGTTTGCTCAGCAAGCAAAATCTGATCAACTTATTATTACAATCCATGGAAACAGGGTGAGTAAGATTCCAAAAACATATGATAAATACCTATGTGGTTTTTTTGCAGATAAGTTATCGATTCGAGGTGTTCCAATAAAAATAGTTTATAGTAAACAAGAAAACCCATTCATATGAATGGGTCTCTTGATTTAAGTCAATTACTATTTATCCAGCTGTTTTTGGACTAATAACATTCTTCACTTCTGATATGCTATTTGCAGGAAATCCACCTGTATCAGCATGTTGTTTAATTAGTTCTTCATTATCTGCGTTATAAACACAGTAAACTTTATCACCAGTTACATAACTATGAACCCATTCAATGCCAGTACCCATATCTTTTAAGATACCGCATGATTTTTGAGAAATTCCTTGTAAATCATCTTGTGTAAGATCTCCAGCCCCAGGTATTTCTCTTTCTATAACATATTGTGGCATTTTAACCTCCTTTATTTGATATTACTATTTTGCTCTTAATCTTCTCCATCTTCAAGCGGAAACTAGTGAATAATTGTATTGTTTATGAAGATCATTGGATCGACGTATACAGAATTGAGGGTTACAGACCAGTGCAAGTGAGACCCAGTTGATTTCCCAGTGTTGCCAACATGACCTATAATATCTCCTTTATTAACATAATCACCTATGTTGACTTTTATACTGTCCATATGGATAAAAATACTCTTAAGGTTCATGCCATGATCCATGTAGACAAATTTTCCATTATAAAAAAAATCACCTGTTAATAGCACTATACCAGAAGAAGGCGCAATAATATTTGTTCCAGTTTTGGCTGCAAAGTCTACTCCATTATGATAGTTACCTCTTTTGTTATTATAAAATCTATTAGTCCCAAATACACCAGAGATTCGTCCAATAACTGGGAAAATGAAGTTAGTATCAATATCATTTGATATCCATTTACTTCTTGCTGAATTTAAAATATTTTTTTCTTTAACAATTCTTTCTATCACAGCATCATCCGGTTCCGTGAATATTTTAGAAATATTAATATATTGCTTACCAAAATATTTTTTTTTAAGTATCAGCGTTATAATATAATCATCATTTCCATTTTTAAGAATTATTTGTTTAGTGTTTGGATCAATATCTCTAGGAATACCAAACAGTAAATAATAACTATTATTTTTTTTCACGGTTGGCACTTTCATATCAAAGTAATAAAAGCCATTTTGAAACTGATCAGAGCTTATTTCCTCCACATAAATACCACCAGGATAGGTAAATTCTTGATTTATTTCAGTTGCTAAAACCTGATTAAATGCGAAAGCTACTATAAAAAAGCTAATTAGTAATTTCATTTATTTTCTAGAATATTATTATTATCTTTCCAGTTTTTCTTATTGTATTTAGTTGTTATAGTCGTAATAATGCCACCACGTACTTTCCAGTATCCAATTACAGACATATACCTTGGCTTTATTAAATTTACCAAATCGTTAAGAATCTGATTAGTATTATCCTCATGGAATGCACCTATGTCTCGGAATGCTGCCATATACAATTTTAGTGATTTTAACTCAACACATTTTTTGTCTGGTACGTAGTTTATTTCAAATTCTGCAAAATCAGGTTGACCTGTCAATGGGCATAAACACGTAAACTCTGGGATATCCATGGTAATAAGATAATCATTGTTTTTTGATGGATTTTCAAATGTCTCAAGTATATCTTTGTGTAGGGTCATTTAGTTATCTCCTTATAGTAGTATTATAGCGTAGATAATATTATAATCTATTTAGGGTATTTTAATGCGTTTAACAAAAATTAAATTAGCTGGATTCAAAACATTTGTAGACCCTACAACACTCCAATTTCCTAGTAACCTAACGGGTATCATAGGACCCAATGGGTGTGGTAAATCTAACATAATCGATGCAATACGCTGGGTAATGGGTGAGTCATCTGCAAGGAATTTAAGAGGTGATTCTATGGAGGATGTGATATTTTCTGGTTCTTCAGCGAGACATGAGGTTGGAAAGGCGTTTGTTGAACTCAACTTTGATAATTCTTTAAACACTCTTGATTCAAAATTTGCTAGATATTCTGAAATTGTAATTAAAAGGGAGGTTTCTCGTGATGGTAACTCGAATTACTATTTAAATAATACTCGTTGTAGAAGAAAGGACATAAGAGAGGTATTTCTTGGAACAGGCCTAGGGCCTAGAAGTTATGCCATAATTGAACAGGGAATGATTAGCAAGCTAATTGATGCAAAACCAGATGAATTAAGAACGTATTTAGAGGAAGCCGCTGGAATAAGTAAGTATAAAGAAAAAAGGAGAGAAACAGAGTTAAGACTTAAACATACTAGAGATAATCTAGATCGACTTAACGATATTATGAAAGAAATAAACTCTCAGCTTAACAAACTGGAGAGACAAGCAAAGCTAGCAAGCGAATATAGAGTACTTAAAGATAAAGAACGTGAAACTAAAATTTCTCTGATATCACTTAAGTGGTGTAACTATGATAGCCAAATAGAAGGTCTTAACAGTACAATTCGGAAAATTGAATTAGAGAAAGAAAAAATACTTTCACTCTTATCAACTCAAAATAAAGAAATTGAGAAACTAAGACAGAAAAGAAATGATGAACAAAGTAATTTTGACGAAATACAAAAAGATTTTTACAGAATAGGAAGTGACATCGCTAGTTGCGAAAAAGACATTGAACATAATTTAGAAAGCGAAGTTTCTCGAAAAGAAGCACTTAGTGAGTTACTTGATACTATTGAAAACAATGTAAATGAAGTTGACGAAGAGGAAAAGAAATATAGTAAACTTCTAATATCAATTAAGGAATTAGAGTCTAAGATAAATGTTGGCACTAATGAGTTGTCAAAACTAGAAAAAGATAAAAAAGATACTAATTTTGCGATGCAAAATCTTCAATCGAAATATAATATTTTTATAACCGAGCAATCTGAAACTATCAAGGAGAAAGAGGTTGAAAAAGCTAAATATGATGCCTCGGAGAAATCACTCAACCTTTTGTCAAAACGACTGGGTATTCTAGAAACATTTTCAATGCATGATGATGAGAAAAATGATAATAAAGATGAATTACTAAGTAGAGCATCTGATGTTCAAGAAAAAATCTCCGCATTATTGGTGGATTTTGATCGTCATGAAGATTCAGAGAAGAATTTGAATATAAAAAATTTCAAGATCAGTTTGAGATCAATTCTACAAATATTTAAAGGACTTTTTAATAACATCAAAACTCTAGTTAGATCTCAGAAAGATGAAATAAAAGATGTCAAGAAAAAAATAAACGACTACAAACAGACAAGCTCTGACTGCCAAGATAAAATCAATATCCTTGAGAAACAAATTGTTGAGCATGTGAAAAAGAAAGATAAATTTGATAAAGAAAGGATAGATTTAAAACAGATAATTGACAAAGTCGAGTGGAGTTACGACGAGTTACAGAAACTACAAAATCAATTAAATGTTGAGGTATCAAAAAAAATATCTGAGAAAAATTCTATTGAAGCTAATATACAAAAACTCAAGGTTGCTATAAGTGATATGAATGACAGAAAGCTTATTCTTCTCTCTACCGACGATAAAAAAGGTAAACCTACGAATAATATGAAAGATAAGTTGAAAATACTTCTTGATAATAAAAGCACAAAAGAACTGGAACTCAAAGCATCGAGAGAAGCAATAGAAAGTTATGATGAAAATGTGCTAAATATAGAAAATAAGAAAAATGACATCAACACGGAGATCAACTCTATTAAGGAGGATCTTGAAAATAATAAAATTACTATAGGAGAAAAAACTGCTCAACGAGATTCTCTTCAAGAGAATAGCGATTTACCATCTGATGATATATCTGAGGGTATTAAAAAAATTGATACTAAGTTGAAGCAAGTTGATATCGAAAAGAATTTAGAAAAATTACAATCAAAGATTACGTCTATGGGTGCAATTAATTTAGCGGCAATAGATGAGCTTGAGGATCAGCAAGAAAGAAAAAAATATCTAGACTTACAATACAAAGATCTATCTGAGTCTATAAATACGCTAGATAATGCTATTAAAAAGATCGATCAAGAAACAAAGACAAAATTTAAAGAGATATTTGATAGTATCAATTCTAACCTAAACAATTTTTTTAATAAGATATTTGGTGGCGGAAAAGCATATCTTGAACTGACAGATAACGATTTGCTAAACACAGGAGTAAATATCATGGCTAGGCCACCAGGGAAATTAGTAAAGAACATCAACCTTCTTTCAGGTGGTGAGAAAGCAGGCACTGGTATCGCATTTGTCTTCTCTATTTTTAAGACAAACCCAGCACCATTTTGCCTTCTGGATGAAGTTGATGCCCCATTAGATGATGCTAACAATAATAGATTTTGTAATGTTGTTAAAGAGATGTCTAAAGATGTTCAGTTTATTTTTATAACTCATAATAAACTCACTATGGAATTAGCAGATATTCTTAGTGGTGTCACCATGAGAGAAGCAGGTGTTTCTAAACTAGTGTCTGTTAATATTAACGATGCTGTAAAGATTGCATCTACGAGAGAAAATAACAATATATCGTCAAGACCGTCGTAATGTCCGAAAAAAAGATTACGAAAAAGTACTATCAAGCGCTTAAGAAAAAAATACAGATATTCTCGAAACAATATTATACATATGATTCACCGACAATATCTGATCATGAATTTGATGACCTTTATAGAGAGTTAAAATTAATTGAGGATAAAAATACAAGTTTTATCTCT
>CAJWMM010000056.1 GCA_913043035.1 uncultured Gammaproteobacteria bacterium
TACAACTAAACTCCATAATTTTTCTTGTTTTATCAATTTCTTAGATTTTTTCATTGATATATGATGCTCTTTTTCTAGATTGTTTATATTTGTTACACACAGTTTTGATAACGGGCATTCACCACACTTAGGTTTATTACTTTTGCAAATAGTTGAACCTAAATCCATGTATGCTTGAATAAAATCACTTGACCTAGACTTAATCAGCAAGTCCTCAGAACAGTGCCATAAAGTTCTCTCATTTTCTGAATTTCTTAGAGGGCTAATGTTGTATAATCTTGTTAATAAACGTCTAACGTTGGCATCCAAAATTGAGTAATGTCCATTATTAGAAAAAGTGGATATTGCTGAAGCTGTTGTTCTACCAATCCCTGGTAGTTGCATTATATCAAGATGGTTCAAAGGAAATTCTAAATTATGTTTTTTCTCTATAACACGACATGCAGAATAAATATTTTTTGCTCTACGGTAATATCCTAGACCTGCCCATGAGGCTAAAATTTCGTCTAGATCTGCTCGTATTAACGTTTTGAGATTTGGAAACTTACTTATAAATTTAGTAAAAAATGGTATTACTGTCTTAACTTGAGTTTGTTGTAACATTATTTCTGAAATCCATATCTCATATATCGGCCTATTTTTCCATGGGAGATCATGCCTTCCAAAAGAGTCGTACCATGACAGAATATTTTTTTGTATTTTTTTCTTATTCTTAGAATGGTAATTTAATCTGTTCAATGATTTTCTCTTCAATCTCATCTATTATCTTTTCTTTAATTGGATTGATAATTTGTTTAGTAATTATTTCACTCAAATCAACCTTAAAATCAATTTTATCAATAGGTCCAACGATTTTCACAGGTATATTATAATCGTATAGCTCATTGGGATAATTATCTTTATACACATTTGCAACGTCTTTTTTTTCTTTTAGTTTTCCTATCATATTGAAACTTAACGTTTTCGATCTAATATTTATTTTACCACCACCATCTATCGACAAAAGAGAGGAATCAATATTTATACTACTTACATTCATAACTTGATTATCTATTATAGCTCTCGCTGTCATTGATTCAATGGTCGTAAAGTTTTGCCTGTTATATTGTTTATATTTTTGATCTTTAATAAGAGTGTATGATTTCATAAGAATCTCATCAACATTTATACCATAAAAAATCATATCCCTGATCTCTATTTTTTCTACATCTATAATGCCATCAATAATTTCATCTTTGTTGATTCTCAACTCTAATTCTTTCATTTCTGCTACTGTTGAACTGTTTTTCGACGGGTCTTTTATGAGGATATCGGTAACCGTGATTTTAGCAATTGGATCGTACTCTAGAGTGATTGTGCCTTTGTATGTAACTTCATAACCAATTTTTTTTGATAGATAGGATGTAATATCATCACGGTAGTCATTAACATCGAAAAAATATTTAGCGTATATAAATGCTCCACTGATGACAATTATTATGATAATAAGAATTTTTTTAACTATACTCATCCTGTTTTAACGAAAATAATCACCGGATTTACCGCCAGTTTTTTTTATAAGCCTTATTTCAGAAATAATCATAGACTTATCAATGTACTTGCACATATCGTAGATCGTTAATAGACAGATTTCTGTGGCAAGGAGCGATTCAATTTCTACACCTGTCTTACCCAATGATGTGACAGTTGACTCACACTTTAGCTTAGTCTTAGTAAAAGAGATATTTATATTGACATCATCAATTTGAATTATATGAGTAAGTGGTATGAGATTTGGAGTTTGTTTTGCTGCCATAATACCTGCTATTTTAGCTGTTGTAATAACATTACCTTTCTTATTTTGATTATTTTTAATAATATCTAGAGTAGCATCGGAAAGTGTAATAAAACCCTCTGAGACTGCAGTCCTTTTTGTAATTTTCTTATCGCTTATATCTGAGACTTTAATTGTTTCGTCTTTCATAATGATTTTCTTACTGATCCTATAAATGTTGATATAATCTATATTATAGTTAAATTAATTAATAAAAGATAATGAAGATAATGCTTGCGACAAAGAACCCTGGAAAAATAAAGGAGATTACTAAAATTCTTCAAGGTTCAAATATAGAGTTATTCTCTCATAAAGAGATTGAAATTCCAGAAGTCGAAGAAACTGGTATGACATTTGTTGAAAATGCACTATTGAAAGCTAGGAGCTCTTCGGATGTAACTGGTCTCCCATCCATTGCAGATGACTCAGGCATAGAGGTGGATTATCTTAATGCTCAACCAGGAGTAAGATCTGCAAGATATTCTGGAGAAAATGCTACAAACGAGAGTAATAATAAAAAACTTTTAGAAGAGTTAGAGGGTGTTTCTTTTAAAGAGAGAACTGCTAGGTATAGATGTGTGATAGTGTTTACTAGATTTAAAGACGATCCTTTTCCCCTTATTAGCATGGGATCTTGGGAGGGTTTTATAGCCGAATCACCCAGGGGTTCTAATGGCTTTGGATACGATCCTATATTTTTCCTACCTGATTTAGGTAAGACTTCTGCCGAGTTAACTGATAAAGAAAAAAACTTAATAAGTCATAGAGCTATCGCACTCAAAGGAATTGAAAATTATTTTATTAACCAACATAATTATAAAAATGAAAAATAAAACAAATTTAAGTATTCTGCTTGTATTTACAATGTTATTTTTTAACAGTTGTGCTACTAACCCTGTGAGTGGAAATCCAGATTTTGTAACAATCAGTGAACAACAAGAGATATCAATTGGGGCGTCATATCATGAAAAAATTATTGCTGAAAATAAGGTTCTTGAAGATAAAGAGCTTAATGACTATATTCAAAATCTAGGTAATGAAATAGCTCGCAAAAGTCATAGACCAAATTTAAAATGGACTTTTACTCTTATCGATTCTCCAATTTTTAATGCTTTTGCTACTCCAGGAGGATACGTTTATATGTATAGAGGGATGTTAAACTATTTCAACTCTGAAGCAGAGTTAGTTGGAGTGCTTGGCCATGAGATAGGGCATATTACTGCAAGGCATGCTGTTAGAGGTATGAGTACAGCACAAATTACGAATCTCTTACTTGGCATTATTCAAGCGAATATCCCAGGTAGCCAATTAACTAGTAATGCATTTAATCTCCTAAATATTGCTATTAACAGAGGTTATGGGAGGGGTTATGAACTTGAAGCCGATCAATTAGGTGCTGAATATTTGTTAATAAATAATTATGATCCGACTGCAATGGCTGGCTTTTTAAAAATTATGCAACAGTCTGATGAGCTCGAGAGAGTAATTGCTGAGAGTGAAAATAGAGAACCTAATATTGGATATCATGGAATCTTCTCAACACACCCTGATAGTGCTAAAAGAATAGAAGCTTTGAAAGAGAGTAGGCAAAGTACTGAGGAATTAAAAATAAATAAAGAAAAATTTCTGAAACGTATTGACGGATCAAACTACGGTACAAGCCCTGAGGAAGGATATGTTAAAGATTCAGTCTTTTATCATCCTGTATTCGCAATAAGATTCAACATAGATGAAGAATGGATTTTTAAGAATTATCCTGATCGATTAGAACTCACAAAAGGATCGGATAAAATTGTTATGCGTGCTGATGATCTCCTCAAAGATGATTTAGACAATGGTTTAACGCCTAAAGAGTTTATGAAGAAAGGCATCCGACAATCCGGATTCTTAAGTAACAACGAACTTATTAACGAAGAAGTTTTCTCATTCAATAATCTATCCGGTTATACACATCTATATCGAAATGATACTCCTATAGAAACATACTATAGACGATTTATTGTGATTTTTGATACTAAGACAACTGACATCAAACCCAAAGCATGGATAACATCTATTACTATGAAAGATTTAGCTAACGATAGTTCTGCAAAGAGTATTCTTGCATCATTTAAAAAAATGAGTGAAAGTGAGATTGCTAATTCTAAAGGGCTCAAAATTAAAGTAGTAAGATTCCGTGAAGGAATGTCATATGAATCGTTAGCACAATCATCACCATTAGGAAAATTTGCAAAAGAAAAACTGCAGCTTCTTAATGGACATTATCCAAATGGTCAACCTAGTATAGGAGACTTAATTAAAGTTGTTCAATAAGAATATCTCTTCTTTCTTGATTGATGCTACAGGTTTTGTGTTGAAATATTGGTTCACAATGCCACAAATAAAAACCAAAAATTTTGAATCTATATCTGCTTTTGTTGGATTTTCTAATTTTGTTAGAAGGTTTCTAGTTACTCAAAATCCTAAGTATATTTGTTTTGCTTTTGATGAGTCATTGGGAACTTGTTTCAGAAATAAAATTTTCAAGGATTATAAAGCTAATAGACCAACCGCGCCAGATGAATTAAAGATTCAGTTTTCATTATGCAGGGAGTTATTAGACATAATAGGTATAAAAAATTATGCTAGTAACAAATATGAAGCAGATGACATTATTTTCACATTATGTGACACAAATTCTAGAAAGAAAATCCAAAATATTGTTATTACAAATGATAAAGATCTTTATCAAGTAATTAATGAAAAAGATATATGGTGGAACCTTGCTAATAAGAAATTCTCATTTAATGATATTAAGAGTAACCTTGGTTTTTCACCAAAATATTTCCCTGACTTTCAAGCGCTGACCGGAGACTCTGTAGATAACGTGCCAGGAGCACCAGGAATAGGAAAAGTCACCGCCTCTTTTCTTATTAAGAAATATAAAACATTAGATGGCATATTCAAAAACTATAAGAATCTTAAATTACTTGATCATGGTAAATACTCTAGGGTTGCAGATATCCTAATAAAGAATGAAAAAATTATCTATATGTCAAAAAAACTTGTTACACTCAGTATAATTGATGAAATAAAACTCAGTCATATCAGAGTGTCGCCTGACCATAGGAAATTAAGAAAGTTCTTAATGAAAGTAGGAGCAAGTAAAAAAACTATAGAAGTTTGGGATAAATTCATATCATGCCAATAAAATCAAAAAAAAATATATTCTATGCACAATCAGGTGGTGTTACGCCAGTTATAAATGCTACCGCAAAAGGAATATATGACGAATTTAA
>CAJWMM010000057.1 GCA_913043035.1 uncultured Gammaproteobacteria bacterium
GGCTATTTTTTATATAATGGAGGAGGTGATTCTCAAGATACTACGTTAAAATTATCGAAATTTTTCAAAAAGAATAAGATTGATATTAAATGTATTGGTATTCCTAAGACAATTGATAATGATCTACCTGAAACATATGCATGTCCTGGTTTTGGTACAGTTGCTAAGTATATAGCAACTTCTACGCTTGAGGCATCTTTAGATGTATCATCGATGTCTAATTCATCAACAAAAGTTTTTATATTAGAAGTAATGGGAAGGCATGCAGGATGGCTTGCAGCTTCGTCTGGTGTCGTGAAAGGAAAAAATAATAACTCACCACAAATTATTCTATTTCCAGAGAGAAAATTTGATAAAAAAGCATTCTTAAAAAAAACAAAAGAGTCAGTAGAATGTGATGGATTTTGTGTAATTGTTGTTTCAGAGGGAATAAAAAATGAAAATGGAGATTTCATATCATCTTCTTCAACAAAAGACAGTTTTGGGCACGCTCACCTTGGAGGTGTTGCACCAATTCTAGCTAATATGGTAAATACTTCATTGAATTATAAAGTACATTGGGCTGTGGCTGACTATTTACAGCGAGCATCAAGGCATATTGGTTCTAAAGCTGATGTTCAGCAAGCGTATGATGTTGGAGTACAATCAGTTAAATTTCTTATCACTGGTATTTCTGATGTCATGGTAACAGTCAAAAAACGAAGAAAAGATGGGAGTTGGAATACTGGAAAAATACCCTTAGGGAAAGTTGCCAATAGAGAAAAAAAATTACCAAGTAATTTCATAGGGAGAGATGGTTTTAGTATTACAAACGCGTGCTCAAAATATATTCAAAGTTTGATAAATGGAGAGAGTTTCCCTCCATACATAAATGGTATACCGAATTACTCAAAGCTTAAACTGAAAACTATCAAGAAATTAAAATAGAGTTCTAAAATCAATAGTATACTTTTCACTATTTATTACCAAATCTTCGATCAATGTAATAAACTTTTTCGAACCATTCAAGCAGGGGATAAATCCAAAATCTTTACCATTTGACTCGATGAATAATTCTCTTGACTCCTCACCAATCTCTTCAATCGTCTCAAGGCAATCAGAGGAAAATCCGGGGCAGAAAACTTGTATGTTTCTGATATTTTCATTAGGCAAACTTTCTAGGCGCCCTGCTAAGTAAGGTTTTATCCATTCTGCTTTACCAAATCGTGATTGAAATGCAACCTCATATTGTTTTTCATTAAGGCCAAGATTAGATGCAATTAAATTTGCCGTCATTAGACACTGATCACGATATGGCTCATCGCTACCTATGTAAGATTCTGGTATTCCATGAAAAGAGAGTAAAAGTTTTTCTGGTTGACCCGATTTAAGTTGATAATCTCTTATAGAGTCACAACATGCATCTATATACAGCTCGTGACTGTGAAAATCTTTAATGAAGCTGATTTCTATTTTATCGAGTAATTTATTTTTCATTATGATTTCATCAATTTTCCTTGCGATTGACCTTGTAGTTGTGGTCGAGTATTGAGGAAACATTGGCAGTATAATTATTTTTCTATAGCCACTTTTTACCAGCTGTAATAATTTAGACTCAATAGAAGGCGACCCATATCTCATTGCAACGTCAACAAAGAATTCTTCATTTTCATCACACTCAAACTTCTTTTTTAGTAGGCCAGCTTGCAAATAAGTATTATACAGTAATGGTGAGCCCCACTCTGTCCAAACTTTTTTATATAATTCAGCACTTTTAGCAGGCCTCGATCTCAAAATTACAAAGTTTAGTAATGGCAACCAGAAGAATCTAGGCATCCTTATTACATCTCTATCAGATAGAAACTCCTTGAGATAAACTCTTACGTCCTCTGTAGTTGGTGACTTAGGAGTTCCCAAGTTTATAAGCAAGACTCCTTTCTTATCGACTAATTTCATAAAATTATTTTAGTAGCTAAGTGATTTTATATCTAGCCAATAAAGGGCTATTTTTTGAGATGTGCGAAATTAGGAACTCCATCTGGTCTGCTAAAATAGTCCTTCCGCGAAGGATTAGATATTCAACCCTAGATGGGCTAAATGGGACAGCCACTAGCATCATTTTCGCATCTTCTGGTGTTCTGCCGCCTTTAAGATTGTTACACCTTCTACAAGCAGTGGCTACATTAGTCCAAATATCCTCTCCTCCCAATGAGAGTGGTACAATATGATCTCTGGATAAATGCTTATGAGTAAATTTATCACCGCAATATAGACATGTATTTGCATCTCTCATAAATAGGGTAGTGTTGTTTAGAGATGGTGTAAAAGACGAATAATCCAATTTATGAGAGCTATTAGTAGCAATTATAGAATTAATATCAAGCGTGCTTCTGAGGCCTGTTAGACGGTTTGTGCCACCTCTTATTTGCGTAGTTGATGACCCACACTCGTATGCTATCTGTCCCAAATGATACAATTTGACGGCTGTTTCATAATTTATCCAGCCTGTAGGGTGTCCAGCGGCATTTAACCGTAGTATCTGTTTAAAACTAATCATCGAATTATTATATATTACTTATATGCGGATTTTATTAAAATTAATGATTAAATCTGCATAAGACCCTTGAGCAAAAAAAGGGATGAAAACTCTTATAATTGTTGAATTAATGGATTCTAAGCTCATTTTTTGTGCAAAAAAGCTTATTTATTAACAATGAGACTGATTCTCAGATAAACATGATCTTGTTACAAGTCCATCATATAGAAATTCTTAATAATGACATATACTATTGATATTTATGTATTTTTAATATTGATTATAAAATATACAATCTGTTGCATGTATAATCACATGAAAGAAATCGCAAGACTTTCATGATTTATCCACAATTTTTTCCACAAAATCTGTGGATAAAACAGCTAATGATATAATAATTCATATATTTTTGTACTATGTATAATAAATGATGGATCAAGTCATAAATGTCGCTGTAAATTACCCACTATATCAGACCTTTAAGTACTCGGTGCCCAACAAAATAGGTAAAGTAAATATTGGTGAAAGAGTTCTTGTTCCATTTGGTAAAAAAACTATAGTTGGTATAGTAGTCAAAAGAGAAAAACAAGTAAACAAAGATAAAATCAATTACATCTTAAAGCCAATTATAGATATCATAGATGATCATCCAGTAGTGAATCTAGAAATTATGAAAATTTGTACTTGGGCAAGTGATTACTATGAATATCCGCTTGGACAAGTTATATTTGGAGCTCTGCCATCACAATTAAAGCAAGGAGTTCCAATCGCAAACGTTACAATTTTTGAAAATCAACATAAAAAGTTAACAGCAGAGAAATTAGAAATTAATTTGAACAATGAACAAAATTCTATTTTTAAAAAAATACTTAGGAATACAGATTCTTTTTCAACTTCGCTGATTCATGGAGTAACCGGTAGCGGAAAAACTGAAGTATATGTGAAACTTGCTCAAGAAGTTATAAGAAAAAAAAAACAGGTACTAATAATAGTGCCAGAAATTAATTTAACACCACAAACTATTACTAGGTTCGAAATGTATATCGATGAGAATATTCAATCATATCATTCAGGACACACTCTTAAGGAAAAAATGACAACTTGGCTGAATGTTAAAAATAAGAAATTAGATATAGTAATTGGTACAAGATCCTCTATTTTTCTTCCATTCAAATCTTTAGGTCTAATAATTATAGATGAGGAACATGATTCTTCATTAAAGCAGCAAGAAAAATTTAGATATCATGCAAGAGACCTGTCCATTATGAGAGCGAAAAGTCTAAATATCCCAATTGTAATCGGGAGTGCCACACCATCATTTGAGAGTCTGCATAATACTCTGCTTGAGAAATTTAAAAAATATAATTTGACTAAAAGATATTATAAAACTGATTTGCCTAAAATAACTCTAGTTGATCTAACAAAAGATTTGCCACAAGATGGAATTTCTAAATTTCTAAAAGAAAACATCGCAAACACTCTTAGTAAGAAACAACAAATCCTTCTATACATAGGAAGACGGGGTTTTAGCCATGCATTAACATGTCTAGAATGTAGATGGATTTCAAAATGTAAAATTTGTGAATCATTCATGACCTATCACAAAAATCAAAAGCTTTTGAAATGCCATCATTGTGGTAACAAACAAAGTATCTCAACCAATCCTGGTAAATGTGAAAAATGTAGTTTAGTCCCCGTAGGTTTTGGGACGCAAAGAATAGAAGATAAAATTAAAGAGCTTTTCCCTGATGCTAGAGTGGGGCGAATAGATAGTGATGCAATATCTAGCGTGAAGAAATTGAGAGATTTTATTAACAGAGCAAAAAACAATGAAGTAGATATTCTTATCGGTACGCAAATGATTGTTAAGGGACATGATTTTCCAAATGTATCATTAGTAGGAATTATAGACATTGATTCTGGACTATTTAATCTAGACTTTCGTGGGCTAGAGAGAACTGCTCAGCTTATCACCCAAGTGGCTGGTCGCTCTGGTAGAAAAAATGAAGGGGGTCATGTGATTATACAAACTAGAACGCCAAAACATCCTTTACTAGATATACTTTTATCAAAAGGCTATGAGGATTTTGCAATGAAGAATCTTAATGACAGAAAAAAAGCTAATCTGCCCCCATACACACACCTGTGCTTAGTAAGAATGTCATCGAGTAAAAAAATAACTGCATTTAATTTTCTAGACGAGATTAAGTGCTTATTCTCAGAGCAAAAAAGTATATTTTTTCTTGGTCCTGCGGATGCTCCCATCCCTAAAAAAAATAATATGTATGTTCATCAACTTATAGTTGGCTCAAAAAATAGAACAGTTCTAAGAAAAATAACTCAAGAAATAAGACAATACATCACAAAGAAAAAACCTTACAATATAAAATGGTCAATTGATGTTGACCCAATTGATTTATACTAAAAAGAATGAAAGATTATATCAAGAAAGAAATTATTAGAGTGCTCAAGGAAAATTATCAATTAGCCGAAGCAGAAGATATTGTAGAAATACAGAAGACATCAAATAAACATGTCGCATCTGACTACTTTA
>CAJWMM010000058.1 GCA_913043035.1 uncultured Gammaproteobacteria bacterium
GCCGTAGAAATATTAAACGACGACGATTGATCTCCACCTGTACCACAATTGTCTACTACCATATGGGAAGTCTTAACTTTGATTGAGTAATTTCTCATTGATTGTGCAAAACCTGATAATTCATCAGATCCAAAACCATTTTTGTTAAGTTTAGTGAGAATGTCCACAAGATCGTCTTTAGAAATTTTATTATCTAGAATAGAGTCACAGAGCTTCCTACACTCGTCACTAGTTAGAGTTACATTATTATTTAATTTATCTATTATTTCTTTTGATAGCATTATAATTTAAGGAAATTAGCAAGGATATCTTTTCCCACATTTGTCAATATCGATTCAGGATGAAATTGGATCCCAAATACTGGATATTCACGATGTTTGACACCCATTATTTCGTTATCTTCATTTATACTGGTGCTAGCAGTGATCTCTAACATTTTCGGTAAATTATCTTTGGAGATAACCAAAGAATGGTACCTAGTAGCCTGAAATGGATTCTCGATACCATTAAATATATTTAACTCATTATGCTCAATCATAGAAACCTTTCCATGCATAATTTTTTTTGCTTTAATCACCTCTCCCCCAAATGCTTGCCCTATGCTTTGATGACCGAGACAAACTCCTAAAATTGGAGTGCTCTTGTAAAACTGTCTAATAACGTCAACAGATATGCCTGCTTCATTTGGTGTGCATGGTCCAGGTGAGATAATAATTTTTTTTGGATTTAATTGCTTAATCTCATCAATAGTTATTTTGTCATTTCTATACACCATTGGTTCGGAGCCTAGCTCTCCCAAATACTGAACAATGTTGTATGTAAATGAGTCATAATTATCAATCATTAATATCACTTAACTTCTCCGCATAGATTTTTGTATGCTTGAATTATAGCCATACCTTTATTAATTGTCTCTTCCCACTCTCTTTCTGGAACAGAGTCAAAAACGATACCTGCGCCACATTGAATGTTTAATTTTGATTCTTTTATTATACAAGTTCTTATGGCAATAGCTGTATCCATGTTGCCATTCCAACCCAAATAACCAATGGCACCAGCATAAATGCCTCTCTTAACAGGTTCTAGTTCATAAATAATTTCTAGCGCTCTAATTTTAGGTGCCCCTGACACGGTTCCTGCAGGAAATGTTGCTCTAAGAACATCCATTAATCCTAAATCAGATTTTAATTTCGAGGTAACGTTCGATACCATATGCATTACATGAGAGTATTTTTCTATAATCATTTTATCAGTAAGTTTTACAGTCCCTATCTCTGATACTCTTCCAATATCATTTCTACCAAGATCAATTAGCATTAAATGTTCTGCTATTTCTTTGGGGTCTCTTTTTAGATCATGTTCGAAGGAATCATCTTCTTTTTGATCAGATCCTCTGGGTCTAGTTCCTGCGATAGGTCTCACAGTGAGATTTTTATTTTCAAGTCTGACTAATATTTCAGGAGAAGAACCTATTATACTAAAACCATCTAAATTAAGATAATACATGTATGGGGAAGGATTTAGATTCCTAAGTTGTTTGTAAAAAGCTAATGCGTCATTTTTAAATGGAACGGTCATTCTCTGTGATAACACAACTTGCATGACATCACCATCTGAAATATAAGATTTAATTAAGTCTACAGATTTTATAAAATTAGTTTTATTCATATAATACTCAACCTTAATATCCTCATCTTTAGGGTAGATATTATTGTTTTTCTTAACTTTAAATTTAGTAATTAGTTCATGTAAGTTTGAGATTTCCTTAATTGCCTCGTTGAAACCTTCGATGCTTGCATCTGAATAAACAATGATAAATATTTGGTTGTTAAGTTTGTCGAATATAAGAATCTGCTTCGAAATAATAAGACGAATATCCGGTGTATTTAGATGATCAACTTGTTTCGATGGGACAATTTTAGGTTCAAAATATTTTATAGAATCGAAACCAAAATAACCCACTAACCCACCCTGAAATTCTGGGAGAGTTGTGTCGCTGTAGACATTATATTTTTTATAGTAATTTTCAATCCACTCTATTGGATCGGAAGTTTTTTCACATTGATTTTTCTCACCTGTTCTTATTGTAATGATATTATCTTTAACATCTATAGATTCTGAGCTTGGGAGGCCGATAATAGAATATCTACTCCACTTTCTTCCACCTTCGAGTGATTCAAAAAAATATGATTGTGGCTTATTTGAGTAGGCTTCATACAAATCAATTGGATTAATAGAAGGGTTTTCTATACATTTAGAGATGGGTATTAAATCATAACCCTCGCCAACAGTCTTAAGGAATCTATCTTTATCCATTTATGTTCTTATTTAATTGATTGAAGCTTGTCTTTCATTGATTTGATGGTTTTTGCATAATCATTTGAATTAAATATTGCAGAGCCAGCTACAAACGTATCCGCTCCGGCTTTTGCCACTTCTGCGATGTTATCAATATTAATCCCACCATCAACCTCTAATCTGATATCTTTACCCGCCTTATCTATAAGTGAACGTACTTTCGTTATCTTATTAAGTGTACTATCAATAAATTTCTGGCCACCAAATCCTGGGTTAACAGACATGAGTAAAATCATATCAATACTATCTAGACAATTATCAAGATAAGTCAATGAACTGGCAGGATTCAATACTAATCCGGGCTTACACCCACTCTCTCTGATCAAGTTTACTGTTCTATCAACATGGTCTGATGCCTCAGGATGAAATGTTATATAATCGGCGCCAGCTTCAGCAAAATCAGGAATTATCCTATCAACAGGTTTTATCATCAGATGAACGTCGATTATTTCTTTTATTCCAAAAGACCTTAGAGCAGAACAGACGAGAGGTCCAATTGTAAGATTAGGGACATAGTGATTATCCATAACATCGAAATGTACTATGTCAGCACCAGCATCAATAACTGCTTTTACGTCTTCTCCTAATCTAGAAAAATCTGCCGATAATATCGATGGTGCTATTTTATAATCTCTCATTTTCTCTTTATTCTTACTCTATATCTCTTCTACAGAAGCAGTATTTTCTTCAAAGTTTCATGATACTATATATGTATTATTAATGGAGTATAATATGAAAAAATTTAAATTTCTTGCTCTGAGCATATGCATTTTATTATCAAATAATGTTCTTTCAGCTGAACATCAAGTGAAAATGCTCAGTAATTTAAAGGGGCAGTCCATGGTCTTCGAGCCGCCTGTTCTAAAAATTAACCCTGGTGATACTGTGAAGTGGCTAGCAGCAAACCCTGGGCATAATGCTGCATCTATTGATGAGATGCTACCCACTGGAGCAAATTCATGGAATGGAAGTATTAACGAAGAGATAGTTGTTAAATTTGATAAAGAGGGTGTCTATGGATATAAATGTACACCTCACTATATTCTGGGTATGGCTGGGTTCATTATAGTTGGAGATCCTAGTGGCAATTTATCAGAGGTTAAAGCTGCGGCAAAAAATGCTGAGTCTAAATTTGCGATGAATAAGACGAGATTGACAGACTACTTATCTCAAATTAAATAATATAGTGAATGATCTTAACGTAGACAGTTATAAAAAATTATATAGTGGAAAAATAAGAGATGTCTATGAATACGATCAACAACATCTATTAATTGTAACTTCAGATCGAATCTCAGCATTTGACTTCGTATTTAAAGAGGAGGTCCTAGGTAAAGGATCTCTTCTTAACAAAATGTCAATTTTCTGGTTTAAACTGACAAATGGGATAATTAGAAATCATTACATAGATAAAAAACCTAAAATAGATTCTAATTTAATCTCAAGATCGATGTTAGTTAAAAAAACTAAAGTATTACCTGTGGAAGCTATTGTTAGGGGCCATATTGCTGGATCGGCCTGGAAAAGCTATCAAGAGCATGGTTCCATAAACGGCGTACAAATTAGTCCTGGGCTAAGTGAATATGATAGATTTATGGAACCAATCTTTACCCCCTCTACAAAAGGCAATAAAGATGAAAATATAAGTATATCTAAGATGAAGGATATGCTCGGGGAAGAAGTTTCCAACAAAATAATCAAAGCTAGTTTTGATCTTTATAATTTTGCTTATGAATACAGTAAAAGTAGAGGAATAATCATTGCAGATACTAAATTTGAATTCGGACTAAATGATAATAATGACTTGATATTGATAGATGAAATTTTTACACCTGACTGTTCGAGATTTCTTAAGTTGGATGCAGATGGGAGTTATGATTTAGATGCATTTGATAAGCAGTACTTTAGAAACTATCTTTTAGCAAGTAATTGGAATAAAAATCAAATTAAAATCCCCTCGGAAATTAAAAAGAACTTGATGAATAAATATCAGATTGCATATGACTTAATAACGAAAAAAGTATGAGTAGTAGAAGGTTATTCATAACAGGCACTAATACTGAGGTAGGGAAGACATTTGTAACCTGTGAAATGTTAAAGCATTTAGTTAAATCCAAAAAACCTAGTGCGGCCTTCAAACCTATTGAGACTGGATGTAATAAAAGTGATGGGGTACTCCAGCCAAACGACTCAAAACGCTTTTATGAAATACTAGGTAAATCGTTGTCAATTGATTTAATCAACCCATATAGATTTATACCACCTATTTCACCAAATAGAGCAATCCGACTCGCAAAGAAGAAAATTACACTTAATGACTATTGCAAAAAATTAAATTTATTAAACACACATGATTATATTTTGATCGAGGGCGCAGGAGGAGTTTGTTCACCATTATCATGCGATGGTTTAAATATTGATTTCGCAAAAAAAGTTAAAATGGATTCTATTCTTGTTGCAAGAGATGAAATCGGTGTAATTAATAACGTTATTCTTAGCATTAATACTTTTATAAAATATAAGCTAAATTTAAAAGCGATTGTACTAAATAGAATTAATCTAAAGCAGCCATATGGTATGAATAATGTTAAAGAATTGGGAAGTTTTACAAATATACCGATTATACAAATTATCAGAGGAAAACCAACTGAAAGAGCTGTAAAAAAACTGCTTAACTTAACTCTGTTAAG
>CAJWMM010000059.1 GCA_913043035.1 uncultured Gammaproteobacteria bacterium
TTTATAATAAAATGTCTGCTATCTAAATTAAAAAGATCGACAGGATTATCAATAAATTCAATATTAAGCAAATTACCATAGTTTTTATCAAAGTAGCTAGTAATAATATTCTTTTCATCCTTAGTACATTTTTTAATAATAATACAGTGCTTATTACCAAGTTCAATTAGATAAAAATCAATGGGTTGTTTGATAGGATCTATAAGCATATTATGTTTCACAAATGAATCTAAATAACGAACATTTTTATCAATTAATTCAAACGAACGTGGTACACCCATTGATGCGGTTATTCCATTTATGTTATCAATGTAAACAGAATACTTTTTTTTCTCGATACTTACATCAATTTTTGTGTAGCTGTAATTAGTATTCATGTATAGCATGATTGCACGTAAACCATTTCCGCATTGAAATGCTTTTGAGCCATCGCAATTAAAAATCTGACAGAAAATAGTTTCAGAATTATTCTCAAAATCTATCAGAAGTAATTGATCGAATTCATTATCTGATTTCTGTATGATTTTATTAATGACATTATCTGATAATTTTAATTTCTCTTTTGCTAAATCAATAAGGATAAAATCATTACCTTGACTATTCATTTTTGTAAAAGCAATCGACATATTTCTACTCAAGATAGTCTTCTTCATCTCCAATGATATCGGAAAAGATTTCTCTTCCACGAATACACGCAACATTGTTTTTGGAAACTAAGTACTCAGCGACCCTAGGTCTAGAATTATAATTTGATGATAATACGAAACCATATGCTCCTGTGTCCTCTATAACAATTAGATCGCCTATATTTGCAGATAAACGTCTGTCTTTACCAAAAAAATCGGCTGTCTCGCAGACCGGTCCAACAACATCAAAAGAATCTGTTGGAGCTATATTTTTCACCACTGAAGATATTTTATGAAATGCGTTGTAGAGAGGAGGTCTAATTAGATCGTTCATCCCAGCATCTACAATAATAAAATTTTTACCGTACTTATTATTTTTTTTCTCAATAACTTTGGTTACTAAAATACCAGCGTCACCTATAATAGATCTACCTGGTTCAAATATAATTTTAAGATTTGCCTCTTTAAAGACTTCAACTACAGAACGAACATAATCTCCTCTCTTAACTGGCAATTCATCATTGTAGCTTATCCCCAGGCCACCCCCTAGATCGACATGTGATAAGGAAATATGTTCTCTTTTTAGTTCATTAATTATTGATAGTACCCTCTTGGCTGAATCAGTGAATGGCTCTAAATCAACTATCTGGGAACCAATGTGATAATCAATACCACAAATATTTAGTGATTTGGAATTACTGATCATTTTGAATGTGTTCAAAATATCAGTTTGACTAATACCAAATTTGTTTTCAGAGAGACCTGTCGTTATATAAGGGTGAGTTTTAGCATCAATTTCAGGATTAACTCTCAGAGAAATGTTGGCCTTAACGTTTAGCGACGTTGCGATAGTCTCAATCCTGTCGAGCTCTCCTTGTGACTCAACATTGAAACAGTATATGTTATTCTTAAGAGCAAATTCAATCTCTTCATCTGTTTTGCCAACACCAGAAAAAACAATTTTAGACATATCGCCTCCAGCTTTAATTACTCTCTGAAGCTCACCACCAGAAACAATATCGAAGCCCAGACCTTTTTTTGCAAACAGAGACAAAATTGACAAATTGGAATTAGCTTTAACTGAGTAGCATATTAACGAATCTATGTTTTTTAGCTCATTAATATATTCATCCACATTTCTATTAATTATATTTTCTGAATAAAGATAATATGGTGTTTCTATTGTATGACCTAATTCTTGAATATCAATATTATCGAAAGTTAGGATCTCATTTACATATTTAAGCGTCATTTTTAAAGTTAATCAAAAGTGAATTTACAAGATTTTTTTTATAAAGCGCATCTGGCACTATAAGTGGTCCTTTGTTGCCGCATGCTGATAAAAAAGTTGAAAAAAACACAACAAGAAAAAATAGTGTATGTTTTCTAAAAAAATGAGTGAATATTGCATACATATGATACATTATAAGCTTAAAAATTATCGTCTGCTAGCGATGAAACAATTAAATGACAAAAATGTTATAACAATTGGTGATAGAGATACTGCATCTGCGATGCTTTTTTGGTTCCATGGTTACGGTGCTAATAATTGGTCTTTTGAGCCATCGATGAAAATGGTAAACCTACTATTAGACGATAGACTGTACATAGTAATACCAAATGCACCCGAGAAAGACGGAAAAAGATCATGGTATCCGTTACCAAAAATAGAAGAGGATAAATCTATTAGTGAGGATTATGCTGGGCTGGTAGATGCGCATAAAATGGTGCGCTCACTTATTGAAGAGTATTCTAACAACAAAGAAATAATCGTAGGTGGCTTCTCACAGGGCGCGGCACTCTCACTAAGCTATCAGTTTGAGGAAAGTTCTAAAATAAAAGGCTGTATAGCTCTGTCAGGGTATATGCCAAATGCAGATAATTATAAAGAGAAGACAACTGAAGGTACCAAAATATTCATAGCGCATGGCAAAAATGATAACGTTATTACCTTCGAGAGCTATAAAAAAACTATCGATTTTCTTCACTCAAGATGTACTGATATTCATACATGTACTGGCGATTTTGGGCACACAATCACTAAGGAAGTCACAAAGGAAATGACTGATTGGATTAGTGAACTAATTTAGAGCCCAGATATACCAGGCTCTCAATATTAATTAGGTTCTTTATATCTATTTGCAGCAGCTATAGCTGTTTCACTACCGTATTTTTCGTTAATTTTTTCTACGGATTCAAAGTGATCTGCTCTTCGATGTGTTAAACACATTCCCTTCTTATCAACACCCCATAAGGCGTAAGCTATAAATGTCTTTAGGTGATCAGGAGTTTGATCCATGTGAGGAATGCCAAATCTAATCAAAAGATTATTTCGATCTGCGCCGCCATCTTTCTGCTCCTTCATTATACGTTGAACTTCTTTTTGAAGATCTCTTACATCATCTCCATTCCAAGTCCCTACTACTGTTCCATCTGGTAATATAATATCATCACCTTGTGGCACTGGATGATCTGCCATAACAATTCTCCTTTTTTTTAATAATTAACAATAATATTATAATGAAAAAAACTCATCAATCTATCAATATTTCCTACTCACAGGAGAAATTACTTATATAAGAGTTTCTAAATGCTAGACCAATAAGCGGCTCATTCTCATATTTTTTATAAAATGAGGCATTCTCAACTATTTCTCTCTTAATAAAATCTTTTAAAAGTGAGGCAGACACCTCGAAATCGTTTGGCTTACAAAACATTTCCATTTTGTACTCCCTATATGTGAGTTCATTAGCCCAATCCAGACCTGACTCAAGTCCGTATAAATATGAATCATATTTAGAAGATTCGATGTTAGCCATAAATTCTTTAGTTGTTGGTTGCGAAGAGTACACATTAGTGCATAAAACGAGAGTTACTAACAATAAAGACAATGGTCTCATTTCTTATTTTCTGCTGTTTTTTTAAGTGTTGCTAATACAAGTCTAGCGTTCTTCAAAACATTTTTAGGCGAAGTGGACCCAGCATTTTTTCTTGCATTTACTGAATGCGTTACAGAGATACATTTATAGATATCACTTTCAATTAACTTAGAGAATTTATTAAATTCTACAACTGTTAGTTGATCCATTGAGACATTATTTTCTTCACAATATTTCACAACACTTCCAACTATATGATGAGAGTCTCTAAAAGCTACACCTTTTGATGACAGATATTCTGCAAGATCCGTAGCTGTAGAAAATGAACTCTCAGCTAGCGAATATGCCCTTTGTTTATTTAGCTTAATTGTTTTCACAAGTTTATTGATAATATCGATTGACGATATTGTTGTGTCTATTGACTCAAAAATAATATTCTTATCCTCTTGCAGATCACGATTATATGTTAATGGGAGCCCTTTTAATAGTACAAGTAAACCCATGAGATTGCCGTATACTGAGCCAGATTTTCCTCTGACCAACTCAGGTACATCTGGATTCTTTTTTTGTGGCATTATCGATGAACCTGTACAAAAACTCTCATCAATCTCTATGAGATTAAACTGTGGATTCATCCATAAAATAAGCTCTTCAGAAATCCTTGATAGATGCATCATTATCATAGTGTTAGAGTAAGCAAAGTCTATTACATAGTCTCTATCGCTAACAGCATCCATTGAATTTTTCGTGACACTATCAAACCCAAGTTTTTTCGCTACCATCGACCTATCTAATTTCAAGGAAGTACCAGATAATGCAGCAGAACCGAGAGGTAAACTATTAATCATTAACCTTACATTCTTGAACCTTTCCTCATCCCTTGAGATCATTTCTTGCCAGGCAAGTAAATGATGACCAAATGTCACAGGCTGTGCTATTTGCAAGTGTGTATACCCAGGGAAAATATCAGAATGGTATTTCACAGCTAACGTGGCAATCGTCTTACGAAGTTCTCTTATTTCCAGTACAGTCGCATCAAGTAGTTCTCTCAAATACATTTTAATATCAGTTGCAACCAAATCATTACGCGATCTCCCAAGATGTATTTTCTTACCTACTTCACCAATAAGATCCACAAGTGCGCTTTCAATATTCATATGAACATCTTCGAGCTCCACAGACCAGGGAAGTTCACCATTATTAGCTAGTAACCTCAATTTTTTAAGACCAGATATAATTTTTTTTAGCTCTTTCTGGCTTATGTGGCCACATTTACAAAGCATTTCTGCATGAGCTTCTGTAACCAAAATATCGGCCTCATAGAGAACGATATCTATGGTTAGGCTTTGACTAAAATCTAATACATCCTCATTAATCTGTTTTTTAAATCTTCCTGACCATGTTTTGTTCTTCATAGCTATTTCTTATCTCAATGATTTATTGTTTAATAACAAGTATACTATACATCAATTCAGGAAATAACAAATATGCAAGATACTATCAAGATTGCGACGAGAAAAAGCCC
>CAJWMM010000060.1 GCA_913043035.1 uncultured Gammaproteobacteria bacterium
TCGAATTCGATTAAGATTTTCTTTCTTGCAATTAAATATTCTTCTTCATTGATTCTTCCCTTTATATAGAGATTCTTAAGATCTTCTAATTCAACCAGCTTATTCGCAACCCTCCTCTCATAATCCCTTCCCTTATCTTTAGCACAGTTCTTTTTTATATATAATTTCAATAAATGATCTTTTCTCTGAGAGGCATTATATTCAGCATGGATCGATGTTCCGTAAGTGACAAAATATGCTGGGAAGAAAAATAAAGCAGATAGAATATTTTCATCCGTTACACCTTTATTAGAATGTGCTTCATCTTCACTCAAATCAGCAGACTCATAAGCAAGTTTCAACTCATTACAGGACATTTCCTCATCACCAAATTGCATAACATCAATAGCTTTTGGTGTTGAGCATGATGTTAGAAAAATTATAGCAAAAAAGATTGAAAATTTATCGCGCATAACCTAATTCTATAAATTCTTAGGTAAAATTGAAATTGAAATTAATGACTTTTTAGTCATTTTTTTTTCTAAATACCCATGGTTTTATAGGTGATTTGTCCTTCCATAAGCCTAGCTTATTATCTTTCGCAAAATTTTCTAGGTTCATAAGGTAGGTATTTCCTCTATATGTTTTATATACCCAAGCATTTCCTGATTTAATTAATTTAGCATTAATATAAATAGCTTTGTTTTTATCATAGACAAAGATATCGCCAATATCACGACCATACCTATCTTTGTAATCAGAGTTAACAATAATTCTTTTGTCATCTAGCTCGTTGTCAAGAAAAATTCTTGCCATCTCACCATAAGGTTGTTTTATCTCTGGTGCATCAATGTGTCGAAGTCTTACCTTCTTTCTTCCGCTGTCTGATTTAATATAAATCGTATCACCATCAATAACTTTTAAGACTATAGCCTCGTACTCATCAGAGAATAGATTAGTTGAAAATAATCCAATAATAAAGAGCACTAATATTTTTTGCTTTTTCATAAATCTTCAATGAAGTTTCTAATTTTTTTACCAAATGACTCAATATCTACCAAGAATGAGTCATGGCCTTGTATACAATCTAATTCTTGATAGTCAACCTTTGTACCAGCCTGTAACAAACATTCTGCAATTTCTTTTTGCTGATAAGATGGAAAGAGCGTATCTGATGTGACGCCAACAATTAATGCTTTCTCAATATTAGTTTTGGCAAGAGCATCTTGTGTTGATTTACCATGATCTGATACATCAAACCAATCCATTGCTCTTGATAAATATAAGTAGCAGTTAGCATCAAATACATTTTGAAATTTTACTGCATGATGCTCGAGATATGACTCTATTTCATATTCAAAACCAGTATTATCAACTCCAAAAGTATTTTGTGTCAATTTTTCTAGAGACGATTTTTTCCTTCCAAATCTCTGTTGCCATTCAGCTGATGACCTGTATGAGGTCATACCTAATTTACGAGCTATCCTCACCCCATTAAGTGGAGGTTTTTCATATGAATAAAAACCATTATTCCAATCTGGATCCTTTCTAATAACTTCCCTTTGCAAAGATCGTATGGCTATTGCATAAGGAGTAGCTTGTGTCGCAGTCGAAATCAAAATAGTATTTCTTACACATTTATTGAACATTATGGAATAAGCGAGAGCCTGCATGCCGCCAAGCGACGGACCAATTAAAACATTTATCCTGTTAATGTCGAGTTTCTCTAGAAGCATATTAGATGCTGTTGCCATATCCTCAACCGTCAACTCTGGAAATGATAGTCTGTAGGGTTTTTCAGTGCTCTCGTTGATGCTCACTGGACTTGTCGAGCCAAAACAACTTCCTAATGTATTAATACACACTACGAAATGTTTATCAGAATCAACAGGTTTACCTGTTCCAACCATAGATTCCCACCACCCAGTAGTAGAATCAAAGCTTGATGAAGTTACGTGAGAATTAGCAGATAAGCCAGTAAATATAACTATGACGTTAGATTTTGATGAATTTAGCTCTCCCCAGGTCTCGTAAGCAATCGAGACATCTTTGAGCCTCCCTCCTCTTCTAAATTCAAATATGTCAGCAATTTTTGAAGTGTTTGCTGCACTTTGTCCACGAAAGAAAGGTATCACTCTGTTTTTACTCTCTTTTTTCATAAGCGAATGATATTATAATTCATTGTTAATAACAATTAGTAAGTCATCAAAGAATAATTTTTTATTAACATTTAGATTTAAAAACTCTGATTTTTTCTGGAGTAAGATCCTCAATATAGATATCACTTTACTATTATCTATTTTAATCTTATGCTGTAAATGTTTATAGACTTCTTTTGTATCATCGCTTAGATATTTGCCTTTCAGTAGCAAAGAAAATAAATCATACAAATAATCCAACAAAAGCTTATCAAATTCAGCCCATTTATCGGAAAAAAATAGAGCGGGAGTATTTTTTTCACTCAAAGAAGATAAGTCATCTTCAATAGATGCTAACCCTGATAAAGCTACATCTTCGTCATTTACTAGTTCTACTGGTAGTGTTGAAATATAATAATCATAGTATGATTTATAATCTACGCTTGTGATATTTCTTTTGTAATTAAATCTCTGACACCTACTAATAATTGTATCTGAAACTTTTGATAATTCTGATGTAATCAAAAAGAAAACACTATTGCAATTAGTCTCTTCAAGAGTTTTAAGGATAGCTGCGCTAGCTTCTCTATTCAGATAATCGCTTGTGTTAATAATCACAAACTTGTGATTAAAATAGGACGATAAATTGAGAAAATCTGTTAACTCTCTTATCTGATCGATCACGATTTCTTTGCCGATTTTATTTGAATCTAGTGAGTCAATAAAACCATAATCAAACTTTAATCTGTCAATATCAGACAAAACTCCTACTCTCTTTGATAGTTTATCGTAGATTGGCAAAGAAACATATTTTACGTCAGGATGACTTAGTGGTTCATCTAGATTCATATCATTAATATCATTAAAATATGCTTTAATGATTTCTCTAACAAGATTGAATTTTTCGCTTCCATTTACGCCAGTTAATAAATAGTTATAATTATTTTTTTTAAAATTACATTGCCGAAGGAATTGTAGTAAATTAGTATCTTGTTCGTTCATCTATAACCTCACGTATTTTCTCTATAATGAGACTAAACACCTTATCTGGATTGTCAGCCGTATCGACTCTAAAGACTTTTTTATTTGAGGAGAATAAGCTATCATAAGATTCCTTCACTTTAGCTATGAAAGCTTCCCCTTGTGCTTCAAATTTATCGCTAACCTTTCTTCTATTTATTCTAGCTAAGCATGTCTTTATATCAGCATCTAGATAAACTACTAAAGAAATATATTCAGAAAAATAATCGTTTAAAGCATTGTGAAGGTCGATTACCTCCTTGCAATTTTCACACATCCCCTGATAGACAATTGTTGAAAAATGAAATCTATCACAGATAACAGTTTCTCCTTTATTGAGCGCATCTAAAATAATATTTCTATAATTCATTATCCTTGATGAATAAAAAAGTAAAGCTTCACTCAAAGGATCTAATTGTGATTTTGTATCTAGCAAGATTCCTCTTATTTTTTCACCAAATTCAGTGCCACCAGGCTCTCTAGTTACTATATGCTGATGACTAATGCTATCGAAATATTCAGATAACCGCCTGATGTGTGTTGACTTACCAGTGCCTTCATTACCCTCAAAAATAATAAATTTTCCTCTTTTCATTACACGATAAAACTTTCTAATACCCCCAACAAAGAATTTGGTTCTCTAAATTTTTTAGAATCAATCTTTTTTACAAATCTTAGGCCTTTTATAGAATTAGTTATGAAACAGTAATCATATTTATGAATATCTTTTTTGACTATATCTTTAATTATCAGATTATAACCTTTCTTCTCCAACCATTTAATCACTTTATTTCTCATAATTCCCTCAATACCACATTTTTCCATTTTAGGAGTATAAAAGTTCAATTTTGATCTTAACTGTTTTGCAAAAAATATATTTGAAGAAATCGTTTCAACAATATTTTTTTTATCATCTATTAAGATAATATCATCGTATCTAGGATTATACAGTAAATCATGTGCAGCAAGTGATTGATCAATACGATTCATATGTTTAACTCCACCATAATGAATATTTTGTTGCAATATATGTTTAGAAATCTTTAAATTCAAACCAGTTATTTTGATTATTGATGGCAATTTAGGAATTACTCTGAAATATATGTTGTGGACTATATTCTTACTAAAGTTATAACCTTGGTCATTCGATCCACGAGTTACATAGATTTTTAAAATACAGTTAGAATATTTTGAAATTGCTTTCTTAGAATTGGATTGAATAAATTGAAAGGACGGAGATTTTATTTTTAATGACTCACACCCATTTTTTAATCGCTGAAAATGCTCTTTAAAATTTTTTAAGCATTTATTTTTTACTAAAATTGTTTCAAATACACCATCTCCAAAATTAAAACCTCTATCTTTTATATCTATATTTTTTGAATTAATATAGACATTATATTGTTTTGACATCATAACCTATGCTGTGTATTTGCTGAAAACTAGAGATCCATTTGTACCACCAAAACCAAAAGAGTTGCTCAATGCAGCATTGATGCTATGATCTCTAGATCCTTCCTTGCAAAAATCTAAATTACAACCTGGATCTTGATTTTCTATATTAATCGTTGGATGGATCTTTTGATTATGAATTGATAAAACTGTAACTATTGCCTCCACTCCACCAGCAGCGCCAAGTAGATGACCTATCATTGATTTAGTAGAATTGACTACTAAATTACTGCTATCAGAAAACAGATTTTCTATTGCGGCAGCCTCAATGACATCTCCGGCAGGTGTTGATGTTCCGTGTGCATTAATATATTGAATATCTTTTGGGCTAATGTTTGCATCCTTGATGGCTAACTCCATACATCTGGTTGCACCTTCGC
>CAJWMM010000061.1 GCA_913043035.1 uncultured Gammaproteobacteria bacterium
TCTGCTATTCAAGGAGAGAGTATTAGAATAACTGGAAAAAAAAGAGATGACTTGCAAGATACAATTCAAACTATAAAAGATCAAAAATACGCTATTCCTCTACAATTTGATAATTTTCGCGATTAGGTCTTTCTAACAATAGATTATTATCAAAGTAGGATTACATGTTATTAGCGTATTTGTGATTTGTTTCACTATGATGTTGTTCATCTGCTCTTACGCATTTAATTAGATCAGACAGTTTAGCATTTGAACCAAGTTTATAGTATTGTTTGGCTAGCTGTGGAGCAGATGTGTTTTTAACTTTACCTGATTCAACAAGATCTAGATACTCTGTGTAGCTCCTCACCGCTTCATCTTCAAAATAGCCGATCATGCGATGTGCTGTTCTAGTGAAAAATATATACATAAATAAATAGAAGAGGCCAAATGTTATTTGTGCTATTAACACGATAAATCTCTCAAATAAGTTAGGTTTTGCAATTTCAATGAAAAACATTAAATGCATCCTCTCATTCTCTGCTTCAGCAAGCATAGATCTTATCTGTTCGCCATAACCAGCTTTCATAGATCGTAAACTTTTTAGATGCATCCATACTCCAGCAACCATACCTGGAACACCAGCAACTGTCTCTAGAACAACAGCTCTATGACCATATCTTTTTGCGAAAAAAGTATCTGCTATGAATCTAAAAAACTTAGTCATTCCAAATGCGAAGCTATCGGACAAATTAGCAGGTTTGATTTTATCTAGTAATTTCATTTAACTTATCATTTAATGTTATCTATAAATATCTAATTTAATCGCATTATAGTGTTATAAAAAAATACAGTCAACTCGGTATCTATTGCTGAATATCAGTGAAATTGCCTCATAATAAGCAATATTGTTGTTATAAGTGATTTAAGAGAACTCTTATCACTTGATTAATATAGGGTTAAAGCAGATTGGTATAAATCTTGCACCATATATGTACATGTATAACGAAGTTTTCAATAAGAAAAAAATTAGAGACCCATACTTAAACATTATGTCTTGGGCTAAATCTTTGCCACACAACCTTGTAATCAAAAAAAAACTTCAAGCTGAGAATTTATTTAAAAAAATAGGAATTACTTTTTCTGTCTACAATAATTTTGATAATGCAGAGAGGTTAATTCCATTTGATATGTTTCCAAGGATTATTACAAAACTTGAGTGGCTTCATATAAAAGAGGGTGTAACACAGAGAGCATTGGCTATTAATGCTTTTCTTAGAGACATTTATAATAAAGGAGAAATTATAAAAGCTAAAATAATTCCTGAGGATCTAATATATAAAAATCCAGCCTATGAAGTAAAAATGATAGGCTTGAAAGTGCCTAATAATATTTATAGCCCAATAATTGGAACTGATATTATTAGGACTGATGCTAAGTCATTTAAAGTTCTTGAAGATAATTGCAGAACGCCTTCTGGAGTTTCATACATGATTGAGAACCGAGAGATAATGATGAGAATGTTCCCTGAATTATTTCACACATTAAATATAGAGCCTGTTGATAATTATTCAGCATATTTATTAGATATCTTAAAAACATTAGCGCCAAGAAAATGTGGAGGTGATCCAAATGTTGTAATATTAAGCCCTGGCCCATTGAATAGCGCATACTATGAACATAGTTATCTTGCTGACACGATGGGGATTGAGTTAGTTCAAGGATCTGATTTATTTGTAAAAGATAATGTAACTTATATGCGAACCACTAAAGGTAAGCAGAAAGTTGATATCATTTATAGACGTATAGATGATGACTTCATTGACCCCATAACATTTAATAAAATGTCTGTCATTGGTGTACCAGGTTTATTTGACTCTTATAGAACAGGTAATGTAAACATCTGTTCAGCACCTGGGTCTGGCATTGCAGACGATAAAGCTATTTACTCATATATGCCAGATATAATCAGATTTTATCTAGCACAAGAGGCAATATTACCTAGCATACAGACGTATAAATGTTCTCAAAAAAAAGATAAAGAATATGTATTAAAAAATCTTAAAAAATTAGTTGTTAAAGAAGTCCATGGGTCTGGTGGTTATGGTATGTTGATTGGTAATAATGCGAGTAAGGCAAAAATAAATCTTTTTAGTAATAAAATCAAAAATAATCCAAATAATTATATCGCGCAACCTATTTTAGACTTATCTACTGTTCCAATATTTAAAAATAGAGATCTAAGTCCAAGACACGTAGATTTAAGACCATTCACACTCGTAGGTAATAAGAAAAATAAACTTGTTGCTGGTGGCTTGACAAGAGTTGCACTGAAAGAAGGCTCATTAGTTGTTAATTCATCTCAAGGTGGTGGCGTAAAGGATACATGGGTTTTAAGAGAATAGATAATGTTAAGTAGAACTGCGGAGAATTTATACTGGACTGCTAGGTATGTTGAGCGAGCAGATTCTATTGCGAGGTTGCTTGAGGTTGCATACAGAATTCATTTAATACCTAATACGGATGAGGGATACTTGAGCGAATGGGATTCCATACTAAAAGCTTCTGGTATGAAACAAGAGTACTTAAAAAAATATGATCAGATCAATAAAGAAAAAATTGAGTTCTTTTTGTTATTTGACGAGAGCAATGATTCATGTATAAAGTCATGTATCATAAATGCAAGAAATAACCTCAAGATGGTTAGAACAGCTGTGACCTTAGAAGTATGGAATACAGTAAATTCTTGGTACCATGATCTAAAAAATTATGAAAAAGATAGATACAGCTCGAAAGACCTCCCTGAAATTCTAGATTGGGTAAAAAAACAGGTAAATCTTATAAAAGGAACTATTGATCATACTCAGCTAATAAACGATGGTTTTGACTTCATTCGTTTAGGTATTTATTTCGAAAGAGCTGACTTTACCGCAAGAATAATAGATGTCAAATATTTTATTCTACTACCAAGTAGTACTTATATTGGTGGGCAAGTCGATAATTTTCAGTGGAGTTTAATGCTAAGATCTGTATCATCCTATAGAGGATTTAGATGGGCATATGGAAACTCAAATATTGACTATAAAAAAATTATAGATTTTCTGATTCTAAGTAGCATTTGTCCGAGATCAATATTTTTTGCTGTAGAGAAGATAAATCATCATATTTATAGGTTGTGTGAATTTTATGATGATAGAAATATAGTTCACAAAAAAGTCAATGCTATATACAAGGGTCTTAGTAAGTGTAATGCCGATGAGATCATAAATTTTGGATTGCATGAATTTCTAACTAAGTTTATTGAGGATATTGGTAATGTTTATACAGATCTTGAGAGTGTCTATTTTTCAGGTACAGATAGATGATTTTAGAGGTAGAATATAAGACCAGTTATCACTTTTCTAATGAAGTACCAATGTTAATTCAACAAATTAAACTTTACCCAACTCAGTGTAAAAACCAAAAGATTCTCAAGTGGTCAATAGATGCGTTAGAAGGTGAGCTATCCGAGGTGTTTACAGACGCGCTAGGGCATAAGATACAGAATATCTATATTAATAATGCTCCAAAAGAGCAAGTTATATCTGCAAAAGGGATAGTAGAAACTAAGAATTTTCATGGAGTAGTTAGTGGGCTCAACGAAAAAGTACACCCGCAGTGTTTTCTTAGACAAACTGATTTAACCTCTCCTGATAAAAAAATAACTAATTTAGTAAAAATAAAACCTAAATTGGATTCAGTAGATTTCTGTCATCAATTAAACGAGGTCGTAGGCAATTCAATTTCTTATGAATCTGGGTCAACATCTATTGAGACCAAGGCTACTGACGCTATTTCAATCGGAAAAGGAGTTTGCCAAGATTTTGCTCACATACTAATCGGACTAGCGAGGTATTATGGGTATCCGGCAAGATATGTCAATGGATTTTCAGCACATGAGTCCAATGGAGTAAGCGAGACACATGCATGGGTTGAGATTTATATTACAGATTTGGGATGGGTTGCATTTGATCCATCAAAAAAAACATGTATTGATGAGAAATATATCAGAGTGGGCTGCGGATTTGATTTTACTGACGCTTCAATGATAAAGGGTGTTAAATGTAATTTCAATGGAGAGGAAACATTAGATAAAGATTTAAAAATTAGATTACAACAATGATAATCGAGCAGTTATTTAAGTGGCTATTTATTTATAAGTTTTAGTAGTTCACTAACTTTTTTATCAACATCATTCTTATTTTTCAGAGAATTTTTTACACATGATTCTATATGGTTCTCTAGGATTTTTGACTCTATACTGACCAGCGCAGACTTTGCCGCCTTTATCTGATATAAAATATCAACACAGTATTTTTCTTCGTTCACCATATTTATAATACCTCTAATCTGACCTTCAACTCTTTTAAGAGATGCTATTTGTTTATTATGTGATGGGTGATTTTTCATAGTTATATATATCCCGGAAGTAAGTACGTAAAAAAGCTTGCTGATAAAAATATTATAACTGATGCGTAGTAGAGCACTTTTGATCTTTTTCTAGTTTTGAGACAAATACTCCTTAGTGTCGGATCTACTGGGCATGGGAGTGAATCAGTTTTCTTTATAAAGATACCTGCTACAGATAGGATCAATAATGTTACGATGGAGATTGATACCTTATGCTCTGATATCACTATCAATTGTGGAAAAACACTTGTTAGTGAAGCTAATGTCGCCCCAGCACCTATAGCAACGAATAATGCAGGTAATGCACAACAGATAAGTGTAGTTGATGATGCGATTAGCGATACGATCCCAACATTTGAAGTTTCTTTTTTAGTAGACATCTATAGTTGATTAATAATTACTTTTGTAGCAGTTTGTCCATTGATGAGGAAAATGTTTTTAATCTCATCAACGTCTACTATCTTTGTATTTGAGTATGCAACAAGTACTTTACCTGATCCTAAATCTACACTAACTTTATTAACTTCTTTATC
>CAJWMM010000062.1 GCA_913043035.1 uncultured Gammaproteobacteria bacterium
TAGAAAAAATGGGTGCCAAAATTTCAATAAATAATAAAAGACATGAAACAAATGACACCATTGTAGACATATCATCTGAATATAGTCCTCTTAAACCTATCAATATATCCGGAGATGTTATATCTGATTTAATTGATGAGCTCCCAATACTCTTTATAGCTTGTGCAGCATGTAAAGGTGTTTCAAATATTAATAATATTGAAGAATTAAGATATAAAGAGTCCGATAGGATTAATTCAATGGAAAGAGGTTTGAACATACTAGGTATAAAAACCGAATCTACTCAGGATTCTATTAAAATACATGGAGGGGATTTTACTGGCGGTATTGTAGATAGTTATGGAGATCATCGAGTAGCTATGGCTTTTTCGATAGCGGCTCTAATTTCTAAGAAACCGATAACAATATTAAATACTGATAATATATCTACTTCTTTTCCAAATTTTATTGACATACTTACAGAGATAGGAGTAGAGCTATATGAAACATAAAATGGCACGTGTTATTACTATAGATGGTTTAGCAAGTTCAGGAAAAACATCAATCTCTAAAAAGCTTTCAGAAAAACTAGGATATTATTTTCTGGATAGTGGAATATTGTACAGGTCAGTTGCATATATATGTCTAACGGAGTCTCTTGAGCATAGTACTGACTTGTTAATTACTAATCTCGAAAATAATTTAGAAGTTATATCTGATCAAACAAAACATTATAAAATTAACTACAAAGGTAATGATATAGCTGATCATCTTTATAATGAGGAGATTGGAGTTCTTGCGTCAATAGTGTCTCAAAAACCTGAGATTAGAGAATACTTAATGAAGCTCCAACATAACTGCGTCAAGTTACCAGGACTAGTTGCAAATGGTCGGGATATGGGATCAAAAGTCTTTCCACATGCAGATTTTAAATTATTTATTACAGCTGAATTAGCTGTGAGAGCTTCTAGAAGATTCAAGCAACTAGTGGACTCAGGAAAAGAAGCTTCTCTAGAAAAAATCACATCTCAGTTAACTGAGAGAGATAAAAATGACAAGAATAGGAAAATATCTCCACTAATTGCCCCAGCAGGATCAATAGAGATTGACTCAAGCCACCTAAATGTCGATAGAATCCTTGATAAAATCCTTGAATTGTATAAGATATGATAGTTCTAAATATATTGAGGTTAATAATTTAATGCAGTCAGAGTTTGAAGTACTTTTTAAAGATAGTGTCAAAGATATTGATATGACCCCGGGAAGTATGGTGAACGCTAGAGTGATTGAAATTAGAAACGACTATATAGTGATTAATGCAGGTCTTAAATCCGAGGGCATTATCCCTAAAAATCAATTCTTAGACTCTAATGGTGAACTTGAAATTAAAATCGGTGATACTGTAGAAGTTATCCTTGACATGGTAGAAGACGGCTATGGTGAAACTATCTTATCAAGAGAGAAGGCTAAGAGAACTAAAGTTTGGTCGGAGCTAGAAAAAATACAGACCACTCAAGAAATCATTCAAGGCAAAGTGTGTGGCAAGGTAAAAGGTGGGTTTACAGTGGAACTCATGAATGTAAAAGCCTTCCTCCCTGGGTCACTTGTTGATATCAGACCCAATAAAGAGGCAGATTATATTGAGGGCAAAACCTTAGACTTTAAGATAATCAAAATGGACAAAGTTAGAAATAACATTGTTCTGTCAAGAAAAGCAGTTTTATTAGATCAAACTTCTAGCCCAGACGAAGTTGCTGATAAGTATACTGAAGGCAAGATCGTTTCAGGATTTATCAAGAACTTGACAGATTATGGTGCATTCATCGATCTTGGTGGGATAGATGGTTTATTACATATAACAGATATTTCATGGAAGAGAATTAATCATCCTAGTGAATTATTAAAAGTAGGTGATGAAATAGAAGTAAAAGTACTTAAATATGATGCAGAAAAAAATAGAGTAAGTTTAGGCATGAAACAACTACAAGACGATCCTTGGGATAAGGTTAAAGATACCATAGAACTTGGTAATCGATATAAAGGCAAAGTTACAAATATAGCTGAATATGGAGTATTTGTAGATCTTGGAGATAATATAGAAGGACTTATAAGAACCTCTGAGCTTAATTGGACTAATAAAAATATTAATCCTAATAAAATTGCTTCTGTTAGCGAAGAGATCGAAGTAAAAGTTATTGAAATAGATGATGAAAAGAGACGGGTTTCATTGAGCCTTAAACAATGCTTGGAGAATCCATGGAAAATTTTTGAACAAAATAACAGCAAAGGCGACGTACTCAAGAGCCAAATAAAATCTATAACTGACTTTGGAATATTTGTTGGACTCGAAGGTGGGATAGATGGACTAATTCATATAACTGATATATCAAAATCTGAAGACCAAGAACAAGCAATACGTAAATATAAAAAAGGTGACGAAGTGGAATCTATAATTCTATCTGTTGACTCAGACCGAGAAAGAGTCTCTCTTGGTATCAAGCAATTAGAAGATGTTAAGTAAAGTGTTTAAAGCTATATGGTTATAAATAAATCTGATATCGTAACTAGCTTATCAGATGAATTAGAGTCCTATACTACCTCTGATATAGATTTTTCCATCAAGAAGATTCTATCTTTGATGTCCAAATCACTCTACTCAGGCGAGAGGATCGAAATACGTGGATTCGGCACATTTTCACTGCATCACCACAACTCTAGAACAGCAAGAAATCCAAAAACAGGTGATTTAATTGCGCTTGAGAGTAGGTCGACTATTCATTTCAAACCAAGCAGTGAACTTAAAGAAAGAGTGAATAATAAAAATTAACAACATATTTCTTCAATTTACGATACTAATAGAATAATATGTTACTAGGATGTTCAGAGTACTTATATTTCTAATAACGCTTTCACTAATAGCATTTTCAATAATTATATCGATGTTCAATGCTGAGAATATAAATCTTAATTTATATTTTGTAACGTACACTGCTCCAATACCTTTGTTTCTTTTTATTAGTTTTCTACTTGGAGCATTTTTAGCTTTATTATTTTTCTTTTCTGCATATATCAAACACAAGCATGAAAATATAGGTCTTAAGAAATCAATGAAAATTAAAGAGGATGAGATAGATAGTATGAGGAAGAATCCACTTAGGGATGATCATTAATGATCTACTTTATAGTAGCTGCAGTAGCTATAATATCGATTATTTTTTACTATTATTATAAACCTGAACAGAAAGTTACTAAAAATGTCTTTAATGCAGAATATTATAGAGGGTTGAATTACTTATTAAATAATAAAGAAGACCGTGCATTTAAAATATTTACTGCTTTAATGGATGTAGATAGCTCTACTATTGAAACACATTTAGCACTTGGAGGTCTTTATCGGAAAAGAGGAGAGTTTGATAAAGCTATATTAATTCACCAAAATCTCTTATCAAGACCAACCCTAGAGAAAGAGCTAAAAAACCAAGCACTTTATGAATTAGCAAAAGATTTTCACTCTGCCGGACTATATGATAGGTCTGAAAAAATTTTCAGAAATCTATGTGAATCTGATACCTATGCACTTTCTTGTTATGAAGAGCTACTTAAGTTATACGAGGTAACCAAAGACTGGGATAAGGCAATAAATATAATAAATAAGTCTAATAGCATAGAAATCAATAATCACTCTAAAGATCTTCTCATGTCCCATTATCTTTGCGAAATATCTACCAATCATCATGAAAATGCAGAAATAGAAAGAGCCGTAGTGGTCTCAAAAAAATCATTAAAAATATCTCCTGCATGTTTGAGGCCATACCTACAGCTAGGAGCATATTATTCTGAGACAGATCCAAAGCGCTCTTTGCAATATTATACTCAAGCCATACAGATAGATGGAGATTTTTCTAAATATATTGTGAATAAGATAATTAACTTGACTAAGTCCGGCGCTCATAATGAATCAGTCATTGATGCAATCATAGCAATATCAAATGATAAGAAATTATCATTTATACCAGAGTTATACGTCTATTTACTTTATAAGGGGAATGAGGGTTTGGCATCTTCATATGTTAAGCGTTATCATGCTATTAATGATTATGACGATTTTATAATCAACAGCACACTAGCTACGTCGGAAAATGATGATATAGCAAAAACAGCATCTGTTGATAATATGATAAATAGTTACAGAAAAGTTTTTGATAAGGGATTTATTTTTTTATGTTCTAATTGTGGGTATAAATCTAATGTTTTAAATTGGCTATGTCCTAGTTGTAATAGCTGGAGTTCTTCTAAGCCCATAACGACATTTGATTTGATTGATGGAGGCTACAAGAATGCAAGACAGTAAAGTTATTATAGCTCTCGATTTTTCAGATGAGAAAGAAGTCATGCAGCTATGCGAACAACTAGATTGTAGTAAATGTAAGCTAAAAGTTGGCAAACAACTCTTTACAAAATACGGCCCTGCTTTAGTAGATAAGCTTCAATCAAAAGGATTTAAGATATTTTTAGATTTGAAGTTTCATGATATACCAACGACGGTATACAAAGCTTCAGTTGAAGCATATAAATTAGGTGTATGGATGTTGAATGTACATGCATTAGGTGGGTCAGAGATGATGAGTGCGGCCTTACAAGCAAGAAATGATGTTAATAAAGAATCAAAATTAATTGCTGTCAGTATCTTAACTAGTCATACTAATGCCAATCTTGCACATTTTGGTATCGAACACAGAGAGGCCTTGGCGAAAATATTAGCTCGTAAAGCAGATGATGCAGGGCTGGACGGTATCGTGTGTCTGCCATCCGATATTGATAGTATTGGAATTACAAAAGCGTCTTTTATGTATATCACACCCGGAATAAGGTTGGGGTCTAATAAGGATGATCATAACAGAACATTTACTCCAAAGCAGGCTTATGATTTAGGCGCTGACTATATTG
>CAJWMM010000063.1 GCA_913043035.1 uncultured Gammaproteobacteria bacterium
AATGAGAAAATTCTTAACAAGGAAATAAATAGAATTCTAAATAATAAGAATGCACTAGCTACTCTAATAAAGCATGAATATGAGCAACTTACACATATTGATAATGACGTCGATGAAATAAGAAACCCAAAATTTACTAAAGCATACTATGATCAACTTAAAAAATATGCTTGTTCACTAGAAAATAATACAGAAAAACATCATGATGTTTCATTTGATTTTATGAAATCTATTCTTAAACCACTCTATAATAAAGCACCTAAGAATATAACAAGTAACCTAATTAATACAAAAAATAAAATTACTAGTATTGAAGATCACTACAATAAGCAACAACCAGAAATAGCGGTAATCGATAACTTTCTAACTGATGAGGCACTAAAAGATATTCAAAAATATTGTAGGAATGCGAACATATTCAAATATCCTTATGAATTCGGATATGTGGGGGCTTTTTTAACAAAAGGAATGTGCAATAAATTTTTTCTAAAACTCAGCGAAGATATGAGATTAACTTATAATCAGATATTTAAAAATTATAAACTTACACAAGCTTGGATTTTTAAATATGATGATAAGACGATGGGTACAAAAGTTCATTCAGATCAAGCATCTGTAAATGTTAATCTTTGGATTGCACCAAATGATTCAAATTTAGATAGTAAATCAGGTGGTCTTGTTATATGGAATAAATTACCTCCGGAAGATTGGAAATTCTCTGATTATAATAGTATAGGTGCAACAGACAAAATTGATCAATTTATCAAATCTAGAAATGTAGATAAAATCACTGTACCGCACAAGGAGAATAGGTGTGTGATCTTCAACTCGAAGCTTTTCCATAAAACAGATAATTTCACCTTCAAAGATAGCTATATTAATCGTAGAATCAACGTTACATTATTGTTTGATTAAAAAAAATAAACTCCTTTCTTTAAAAAATACTTAATTGACCTTATAATAAAAATAGGACGTATCAATGAAGCAGAAAGCGCAATTCAAATTAGGACAGATCGTATACCACTCGAAATTTAGGTATAGAGGGGTTATTGTTGATGCTGACCCATATTTTCAAGGTACTGAAGAGTGGTATGAAAATGTGGCTAAGTCTAAACCCGACAAGAATAAACCTTGGTATCATGTTTTAGTTCATGGTCAAGGGAACGAAACGTATGTAGCTGAGGGTAATTTGACATCTGATATGAGTAAAGAGCCGATCGACCACCCATTTGTCGAAATTTTCTTTAACGAATATGATAATAGTGGTTCATATTCTCTTAAACAAACATTTAACTAATGGATATAATTACATCACTTTTAGATAGGTTTAAATCACCTAACAAGAAAGACGATGATAACATCTCTATAGAAACATTTGGTAATAATGCTATCCTTGCTATATGTATTCTTATGATAGAAGTGTCAAGATCTGATGATAATTATGACGATGTAGAAAAAGAAAAAATTTTATCTATCTTAAAAAGTAAATATGAGTTAGACGAGACTCAATTAGAGATAATCATGAAAATAGCAAATCAGAAAAATGAAGATATGATATCACTATATGAGTGGACGACTATAATCAATAACACTTATCAGTATGACGAAAGAGTAAAAATTCTTAAGTCACTCTGGGAGGTTGCACATGCAGATAATGTGATTGATAAATATGAGGATTATACGATTAGGAAAATAGCAGATTTAATTTATGTGAAGCACTCAGATTTTATTAAAGCTAAACATAAATAAACTACTGAATTCTGAATAATGCAACTTGTCCAAAGAGATTTGGTAATATATTAATCATGAGATTATCAATAGTTGATCTACTCGTTATTGAGCTTCTGGCTACCTTAAAATTATTCTTTTTACAAAAATTTTCAAAATCACAAATAGTACATAAGTGTATGTTAGGGGTATCATGCCATGTGTATGGCAACTCTTTTGTCATAGGCATTCTTCCTCCTATAAACAGTTGAAAACGAGAGTTCCAGTGCCCCATATTCGGGAAGGAGACTATAACCTCTTTACCTATACGCAACATTTCTTTGAGAACTTTCTCCGGATTCTTAATTTCTTGTAGTGATTGAGCTAGGATGACGTAGTCAAAAGTATCATTTTTAAAATCGTTAAGACCATCATTAAGATCAAGCTGCATGACATTTATTTTATTATCCAAAGATAATTTGATCTGAGAAACATCATAATCAATACCATAACCTGAAACATTTTTTTGTTCTTTAAGCATTTTAAGTAAACTTCCATCTCCGCATCCCAGATCAAGAACTCTTGAATTTTTCTCTACCCATGAACTTATTAATTCAAGGTCCTGTCTTATACGCATTTTGACCTCACAATAAAGTTTTTCATTACATCAAAATAGTCCTGATTTTCCATCAAGAATGCGTCATGGCCTCCATTCGATTTTATTTCAGCATAACTTACATTCTTTTTATGATCTAAAAGTAGCTCAACTATTTCTTTCGATCTTTTAGGTGGAAACCTCCAGTCAGAGGTAAATGAAATTACTAAAAAATTACCATCATTTTCCGTTAGCCTATTTTTTAAATCATCACCAAAGTCTTTTATAGGATCAAAATAATCAAGACTTTTAGTCATTAAGAGATAAGTATTAGCATCAAAATTAGATACAAACTTTTCACCTTGATACCTTAAATAGCTCTCTATCTCAAAATCTACTTCATAATTGAATTTTAATTCTGTTTCTCGGAGATCTCTACCAAATTTTTTCTTCATTGAGTCATCTGATAGGTAAGTGATGTGACCAAGCATTCTTGCTAGAGATAAACCTTTATCGGGAACCTTATTTTGATTTAAGTAGTCACCTCCACACCAATTAGGATCTTTCATAATTGCTTGTCTTGCAACCTCATTAAATGCAATATTTTGTGCTGTCAATTTTGGAGCTGCTGCGATGATAATACAATTATCTACTAAAGTTGGAAATTGAAATGCCCATTGTAATGATTGCATACCACCTAAACTGCCACCTATAACAAAATTCCATTTGCCAATCTTTAGATGATCCATAAGATACTTTTGTGTATTTACCCAATCTGATACTGTCACGACTGGAAAGTTCATACCAAAATATTTTCCTGTCTTCTTATCTATAGTATTAGGTCCTGTTGAACCGTGGCATCCACCCAAGTTATTTAAACATACAACGAATAATGAGTTTGTATCTATTGGTTTTCCTGGTCCTATCATATTATCCCACCACCCAGATCTATCATCATTATCATATCTTCCAGCAGCATGATGATTCCCTGATAAAGCGTGACAGATCAATACAGCATTACTCTTATCTTGGTTGAGATTACCATATGTTTCGTATTTTAAATCATATGATGGAAGCACAAAACCCGAAGTTAATTTAATGCTGTGATTTATTGTGGCAATTGATGTTTTTAAATCTAATGTCATAGTTGATTAGCTAGGTGAAATATAGGTGGAACTATTATCATTTGAAGTACTTTGATAGCTACAAGTAAAATTATTGGAGAAAAATCAATCCCAGATGTAGCGGGTATTATATTTCTTATCGGTCTATAAAGTGGTTCACATATTTCGTCAATTAAAGTAAAAATTGGGTGGGAATTATAAGCCATAAACCAACTCCCTATGGCTCCAATTATAATGCACCACCAGATAATAGTAAAAATTTCATCTAGAAATTTCCCAAAGCTAGCAACAATAAGAGTGTTAATACTAAATTCAAATCCAGTAGATATATATGGTAAATAAATCTTCAGTGCTGTAACAGCCGTTGCTAGAACGACTATTATTAGATTAATTCTCCAAACATATAAAGGTATAAAACCAAGAGGTTTTAGTATAGGGTCGGTTAATTTAATAATAATTTGGCATACAGGATTATAGAAGTTGACCCTCATAATCTCAAAGAGCAATCTCAGAATTAATGCAAACTGAAAAAAGCTTACGATGGTAACAAGAAGAAAAATTAATGGTTGTGATGCGTAGTTAGTCATTATTTCTTTTCCCTAACTGAAGTGATTTTTTATATGCTTGATCTATTGACTCCATTATTACTTTACGTATGTTCTTTTTTTCCATCATGATTAGTGCAGCTTCAGTAGTTCCTTTTTTGGAGACAATAGTCTTTCTTATATCTTTCATATTATTATTATTATGATAACAAGTATAACCTGTAGAATAGAAAAGATTTTTTGATAACTGCTCAGCTTCATTTTCTCCAAATCCAAACTTTTTGAAAGTGTCTTTAACTATTTCAGTAAAATATATGAAATATGCAGGCCCACTTCCACACAATGCAGTAAGTTTATCCATCTGCATCTCTGTATTTACTTTGGTTATGACACCAAATAATTTTAAGAAATTTACTAGATTATTAAATTTATTCTTTGGAAAATCTTTACTTGTGTAAATAAATGACTGAGCATTACCAAACTGTGCGTTTATGTTCGTCATCATTCTTGCAGTATAAAAATCTTTATTTAGAGCTTTATCAATTACATTCAATCTAGTACCCGCCATTAAGCTAATTACTATACTTTTTTTATTTCCATATTCTGTTATATCTTTTGAAATATATTTAAAATCATGCGGTTTGATAGCAAGAAAAACTATTTGTGATTCAGATAATTTTTGATTAATAGAACAAGAAAACTTTACATTTTTTATTGAAGTATATTTATTCTGTTTTTTATCGATATCATATAAAAAAATCTTGTATTTGCTTTTATATGTTATAAGTCTATCAATAAAACATTGTGCTAGATTTCCTGCTCCTATAATAGAAATATTTTTGATCATTTTTTTCTTGCTCCAAAAACTAGAGTACCTATTCTAATGAGATTAGCATTGTGAGCAAGTGCTAATTTATAGTCGTTACTCATCCCTA
>CAJWMM010000064.1 GCA_913043035.1 uncultured Gammaproteobacteria bacterium
AATATTATCTTTGGTAATGAAAAAAATGGGTTGTCAAATGAAGAACTATTAATGTGTGATTATATTGTTACTTTACCAACCGCATCATTTTATTCTTCACTAAACCTATCTGCAGCTGTTCAGATATTTACATATGAATTGTTGAAAAAATCATTGAATAATTCAGTCTCTAGTTTTAAATTACAGAAAAATATAAATCTTGCGAAAACCAAAGATAAAGAGTTATTCTATAAAAAACTTATTGATATACTGAAAGAGACCGATTTTGTAACAGAGAAAAATTCTAAATCCCTTACAAAAAAAATACATATTATGTTCAACAAAGCTCTCTTAGAGGAACATGAAATAAGTATTCTCAGAGGAATACTAACATCGATTGAGAGAAAAATTAATACTTGATAAAAATACTAGGTTATAGGATAATTATCGCATGAAACTTACAACAAAAGGCAGATATGCAATAATAGCTATGGCTGATTTGGTTCTCCATAGCAGAACAGAACCAGTTTCTCTTAAAGAAATAACTAAACGTCAAAGTATTTCTTTGTCTTATTTGGAGCAATTATTTTCTAAATTAAAAGAGTCAGACTTGGTTCAAAGCGTTAGAGGTCCTGGCGGAGGTTATCAACTCGGCAGGGAATCATCTGAAATTAGTTTACTGGATATCATAACTGCTGTTGATGAGAAGATTGATCAAACTCAATGTGGTGGTGCTATGAATTGCAATAAAGATCATCCATGTTTAACTCATTATATATGGACTGAACTGAATGAGAAAATTAATCAATACATGCGTGACATTACTTTGAGTGATATTGCAACCAGGGAAGACGTTAAAAGTATCATGATTTTTAGGGAGAGTGAAAATGTCAACAATTATCAAAGACAAAAAAAATAGTCTTAGTGTACCAATTTATTTAGATTATTCCTCAACTACACCAGTTGATGATCGAGTAGCAGCTAAAATGGCTGAGTGTTTAACAAAAGAGGGTTACTTTGGCAATCCAGCCTCGAGATCTCATTCCTTTGGCTGGGATAGTGAAAAACTAATCGATGAAGCACGTCAAAATGTTGCAGATTTGATTAACGCAAATAAGAAAGAGATAATATGGACAAGTGGAGCCACAGAATCGGATAACTTAGCAATCAAAGGCGCTGCACATTTTTATAAAGAAAAGGGTAATCATCTAATAACGTTATCTACAGAACATAAAGCTGTGCTAGATACGATGAGACATTTAGAATCCGAAGGGTTTGAAGTAACCTACTTAGACCCAAAAGAAAATGGCTTAGTCGACTTAACAGAATTACAAAATGCTATGACAGATCAAACAGTTTTGGTATCTATCATGCATGTTAATAATGAAATAGGTGTGATACAAGATTTAGAGTCTATTGGAACACTCTGTAGAGATAGAGGTATTGTGTTTCATGTAGATGCAGCCCAAAGTCCAGGAAAAGTAGAAGTTGATGTAGAAAAGCACAAAATAGATTTACTATCTTTATCTGCTCATAAAGCATACGGACCAAAAGGAATAGGGGCACTTTATGTTAGAAGGAAACCTAGAATTAGGTTGCAGGCTCAGATGCACGGCGGCGGTCATGAGCGCGGATTCAGATCTGGAACATTACCTACTCATCAGATTGTAGGCATGGGCGAAGCTTTTCGTTTAGCAAAATCTGAAATGGATTCTGATAACAACAGAATAAAGAAACTAAGAGATAAGTTATGGAATGGTCTAAAAGATATGGAAGAGGTTTATCTAAATGGTGATCTCAATCAGAGAATACCTGGTAATTTGAACATAAGCTTCAACTTTATAGAAGGCGAGAGTCTTATTATGGCGGTAAAAGATATGGCTGTATCATCTGGTTCTGCTTGCACCTCGGCAAGCCTTGAACCCAGTTATGTTCTAAGAGCATTAGGACGTGATGATGAGTTAGCACATAGTTCAATTCGTCTCACTATAGGAAAGTACACAACTGAGGAAGAAATTGATTATGCGATTGACTTAATTACATCATCTGTTAAAAAACTCAGAGAATTATCACCTCTATGGGAAATGCATAAAGACGGCATTGATCTCAAAAGTGTAAAATGGTCATCCCATTAAGGCGACTTGTATGACAATTACAATTACAGATATAGCAGCAAAACATGTAAGTTCTCATCTGAAAAAAAGAGGGTCCGGCGTGGGATTGAGATTGGGCGTTAAGACAACTGGATGTTCTGGATTAGGTTATGTCATTGAATTTGCTGATAAAGTAGAGGATGATGACAGAGTTTTTGAGGATAAAGGAGTAAAATTAATAGTTAATCCTAAAAGCTATGTTTATTTAAAAGGGACTGAACTCGATTTTGGTAAAGAAGGTTTGAATGAAGGGTTTAAATTTAATAATCCGAATGTAAAAGATAAATGTGGGTGTGGTGAGAGCTTTAATGTTTAATGGATATATTAAAGAAGAATTATTTTGAACTATTTGGATTAAAGGTTTCAACTCAAATAGACCTTAAAGATCTCGATGACAAATTTACGCTCTTACAGAAACAATTTCATCCAGATAAATTTAGTAATTCTTCTGACATTGAAAAACGAATAGCATTACAAATCTCATCATACTTAAACGATGGGTACATTACTTTACGTGATTTTATTACAAGAGTTGAGTATATACTTAAAATTAAGAAATTTAATACTGATGAGAGTAAAACATTATTTGATGAAGAGTTTCTAGAAGAACAAATTGAGTTAAATGAGTGTATAGAACGATTAAAAACTGATCAAGGAGAGAATAATAAAGCAAGTGTATTAACACTTGATTTAAGCAATAAAATGGAAGCATTGGTTAAATCTATAAATGATTATTTATCTCAAACAAAATACGATATGGTTTGGAACAATTTGGCCAAGTACAAATTTTATCGTAATCATTTAATAGAATTGGAGCCAATGATTAAATAATGAGTTTATTACAGATTAAAGATCCTAAGACTGATACGCAACCTAAGCAAAGATTTGTAGTTGGTATAGATTTTGGTACAACAAATTCTCTTGTGTGTAATTATACAAACAGTGATTTTAAACATTATGATTTCGACGGTAGTGATTTAATTCAATCATCAATTACCATTACCCCAGAGCATGAGAAAATCATAGGATCACCATTAAAGGATAAAAGCGCGTCTTACTACATTCCCTCTATTAAGAGATTCATAGGAGCAGATGATCAGCAATTAGATTATCTAAAACAGTATAATCATAGATTTACAAAAAAAGATAATATGCTTGCTTTAAAAGTTTTTGATAGAGACTATAGCGTTGTTGATTTATCATCCTTGATTTTTAGTTTCTTAAAAAATCTTGCAGAAAAAAAAGAAAATCGAACACTTGAAGCTGCTGTAATTACTGTTCCAGCTTATTTTGACGATTCTCAGAGACAAGCAGTAAAGAATGCTGCACTACTCGCTAATATTGAGGTTTTGAGACTCATTAATGAGCCGACGGCTGCCGCGATTGCATATGGATTAGAGTCTAATTCAATTGGGAAGTACGTAATATATGATCTTGGAGGTGGAACTTTTGATGTATCTATTTTGTCTCTTGAAAAAGGAATTTTCAAAGTTTTATCCACAGATGGTAATACGATGCTTGGCGGAGATGATGTGGATTTCATAATCGCTAATTGGATAAAAGATAACTATACTCATCTTAGTCATTTAGATATGACTACTCTGAAAGATCACGCTAAAAGTATTAAAGAGAAATTTGAGGAGTCAACTATAGAAATCAGTCATACTATAGACAGTAATGATGTTACATTGTCAAAGCAGTTGTTTAAAGATTTGCTATCACCAATCATTGATAAAACCATACAAACTGTTAAATCAGCTCTTGGTGAATCGGGGTTAAATTACAGTGATATTGATAGTTTCATTTTAGTGGGAGGATCTACTAGAATATCTGAGATTAAAGAAAGGCTCAAAGAAGTATTTAATTGTAATATCCTTGATGATATTGATCCTGATAAAGTAGTAGCACAAGGCGCTGCAATACAAGCAGATATTTTATCAGGTAACTCAAAAGAAGATGTACTTCTTCTAGACGTATTACCATTATCTCTGGGTATTGAAACAATGGGCAACCTATCTGAAAAAATAATTCCAAGGAATACCGCTATTCCGATTATTGCAAAAAAAACATTCACAACTTTTAAAGATGGTCAGACGAATTTGCTTGTTCACGTAATTCAAGGTGAGCGTGAATTGGTAAGTGATTGTAAATCCCTTGGTAAAGTCATTCTTGAAAATATTCCACCGATGGTTGCTGGAGCTCCAAGAATAGAGGTAGAGTTTCAAATTGATGCAGATGGACTCTTATCTGTGACAGCTTCTGAAAAGACCTCTGATACACAAGCTACTACTGTTATTAAGCCTGCTTACGGACTCACGGAAAGTGATATTACTAAAATGATCTCTGAAGCTAATTCATCTGCTGAAGAGGATATGTCAGCAAGAAGGTTATCAGAATCAAAAGTAGAAGCTGAGAGAGTAATTTATGCTCTGGAACAAGCATTGGATAATGATGGATCTGAGTTATTAGAGAAATCAGAATTTGAGATTATTTCATTGGAACTATCTAAACTTAGAGAAATAATAAAAAAAAGTAGTTTTGAAGAAATAGATAAGCAAATTAAGATCCTAGAGTCAAAATCT
>CAJWMM010000065.1 GCA_913043035.1 uncultured Gammaproteobacteria bacterium
CCCACTTACTCCTCCCTTAGTTGTGTCGTGTTTTCTCGAAGATAACAAAGATTTATCAACGGTTGTATTAGTTAAAATTACACCTTGTATCTCATAAATATCTATTATTTTACATAGCTCTTCAATCTTATCCTCAGGGTGATCCGGCGATATTTTTAGTAAAATTGGAACACTTTTTTTATTTTTCTTTGAGAGTTGGTCACAGTTGCGTTTAACCTTATAAAGGAAGTCATTGAGATATTTTTTTGCGTGAAGTACTCTGAGATCTGTTGTATTTGGTGAAGAAATATTCAGCGTGATATAATCACTACTACTATAGATTTCTTTTATACAATAATTATAATCTTCGTATGCAGACTCAATACTAGTTGAGGCATTTTTACCTACATTTATCCCTATAGGAATTTTCCTCTCGAAATACTTAAGTTTATTTTTTAGATATAAAACCCCTTTGTTATTAAATCCAAGATGGTTAACAATCGCCATATCATTAGATATCCTATGCACCCTAGGTTTCTCGTTACCATACTGAGCTCTAGGAGTCACAGTCCCTAGTTCAACGAATCCTAAGCCTATATTATTGCTAAAATTTAGATAATCACCATTTTTGTCAAATCCAGCTGCTAGTCCTAACTTTCCTGTAAAGTTTATTCCCATTAATTTAATTATTTTTTTGTCACTAATATTCTTGTTTACAAAATATTTATATAAAAAGTCAGCAGTTTTTAAGCTTACACTGTGAGAGATCTCAGGAGGCAGTAAAAAGATAAGTTTTCTGTAAAAATCAAATAAGATACAAGTACTCCTGTTTGATATTGATTCTAAATACTGAGTATTAGTTTAACATATTTTAGTTGACAACAATTATAAATAAAATTAGAATCATTCTAAATAGACATATAAAAAACAATGTAGTTTTTGGGAGAGAATTATGAGTTTGAAAGGTTCTAAAACTGAACAAAATTTAAAAGATGCTTTTGCTGGCGAGTCTCAAGCAAATAGAAGGTATTTATATTTTGCCGCAAAGGCTGATGTGGAAGGTCAAAATGATGTAGCAACCGTCTTTCGTTCGACAGCTGAAGGAGAGACTGGTCATGCACATGGTCACTTAGAGTATCTTGAGAAAGAATGCGGTGATCCTGCAACAGGTGAGCCAATTGGTGATAGTGAATCTAATCTTAAAGCTGCTATTGCCGGAGAAACACATGAATATACTGACATGTATCCTGGTATGGCAAAAACTGCAAGAGACGAGGGTTTTGACGAAATAGCTGATTGGTTTGAGACACTCGCAAAAGCTGAGCGTTCACATGCTAACAGATTCACTAAAGCACTAGAAGCACTCGTATAATTTTTTTGGTTAACACTCTTGAGTCATCGGGAGTGTTTCTTTTGGGAGAGATAATGGAAGGTGGTTTGGCGAGGCCAGTTCGTCATAATATTGACTGGAAAAATCCTGATTATCTAAATGAGGATTTGTTTGAAAAAGAATTAAGGAGAGTTGCAGATGCATGCCATGGATGCAGAAGATGCGTCAGTTTATGTAACTCTTTTCCGTCACTATTTGACCTAATCGATGAGTCTGATACTTTTGAAGTTGATGGTGTTGAATACTCTCAATTTGAAGAGGTTGTTGATCATTGTTACTTATGTGACCTCTGTTTTTTAACAAAATGTCCCTATGTACCACCTCATGAGTGGGAGATCGACTTCCCACACCTAATGCTACGTGCTAAAGCAATTAAATTTAATAAAAAAAGACCATCACTTAGAGATAGAGTGCTTACATCTACTGATTCACTTGGTAAAATATTTGCCAATAGGATTTTTGCTCCTATTGTTAATTATTTCAATAAGCTTATATTCTTTAGAAAGATACTCTCAAGATTATTACATATACATACAGATGCTAAGTTACCAGTATTTACATCAATTACAGCCAAATCTATGGCAACTCAACTTGATTATAATTCAGGAACAGATAACAAAGTTGCGATATATACCACTTGTTATCATAATTATAACCAACCAGAAATAATAGAAGACTTGTGTTCGGTGCTTAAACACAACAATGTATCAGTTGAAATTATTAAAAATGATAATTGTTGTGGAATGCCAAAGTTAGAGTTAGGTGATTTAGATAAAGTTGAATTATTCATGAAGTCTAATTCTGAAGAATTAGCCAGATATGTAGAAAATGGATATAGAATAATAGCCCCTGTTCCATCTTGTGTATTAATGTTTAAACAGGAGTTACCACTAATGTTCCCAGAAAATATAAAACTAAAAAAAATTTCTGAGTCAATCTATGATCCGTTTGAATATTTGTTCTCTTTACATAAATCAGGTGACCTGAAAATGGATTTTAAGAAAGGTTTAGGGTCAATTTTTTATCAAGTTGCATGCCATCAACGAGTACAGAATTTTGGTTTATTAACGAAAAAAGTACTTGAACTTGTCCCAGATACAAGTGTAGAGACATTAGAAAAATGTTCTGGACATGATGGCACTTATGGAGTTAAGGAAGAGACACACAAAATATCAGTCAAGATTGCAAGGCCAATTACTAAAGCGTTGGACTCAGGTAATTATCCAAAATTTATCAGTGATTGCTCACTAGCAGGGAATCATATAGCTAATATTTCAAAGAGGGATTATATTGCTAACCATCCAATTTCACTCATAAAAGATGCATATGGAATTTAAATAAGTAGAGGAGACGATGAAAAATTTAACGCATGATAGCTTACTATCACTAGAGGATTACGAAAAACAACGAGAGCAAATCAAAACAGATGTTATTAACCATAAAAAGCATCGATCTGTAATGATTGGTGAACACATTATCCTTCTATTTGAGGATTTGATGACGATTCGCTATCAAGTCCAAGAAATGCTAAGGATTGAGAAAATTTTTAAAGAAGAAGATATTCAAGAAGAGCTAGGTGCTTATACTCCATTGATACCAGATGGTAATAATTTAAAAGCTACTATGTTAATTATGTACCCTGAAGTAATTGAAAGAAAACAAATGCTAACGAAGTTAAATGGTATTGAAAATGAAGTATGGATATGTGCTGACAATCAAAAACGTCTGTTTGCTATTTCTGACGAAGATCTCAATAGGTCTAATGACAAGAAAACTTCAGCAGTACATTTTCTAAGATTTCAATTTGATGATGAATATGTTAAATCAATCAAAACTGCTACAAAGATTGATATTGGGACAAGTCATTGTGAGTACGAGTTTAGTACTAAATTGTCGGATAAAGTATGTCGATCTTTATTAGATGATTTAGACTAGTTTTTATTCTTAACTTTGATGAGAACCTCAGTTTTTTCAATAACTAGAGATTTTGGGATACTTGGAAGCTTAGAAAAGTTAATTTCCTCTACTCCAATATCTGCGAGTAGATTCGTTGATGTATTATATATATGATGATGCGGAGATAAATTAGTGTCATAAAATTTACAATCATTTTGCAGATCTATAGTCTTAAGGATATTCTTTTTTTCAAATAGACAAAGAGTGTTATATATAGTCGCTTGTGATATCTTCAAACCTGCTTTAGTTACGACATCAATTAAATCTGCTGCGGTGAAGTGCTGTTTTTCTCTGAAAATTAAGTCTGCCAATTTTACTCTTTGTTTAGTTGGAGTAATATCGTTCTTTTTCAAAAATTCAATGCTTTTCATAATAACCATATTATAATCAAAGTGTATATATTTTAAACATTATTTTATAAGATTTTTCACGATTTTACTCATAATAGATGAGTCATTATTACCATAGTCTGCCTCGACTGTCTTTTTAAGTATCTTCCTGGCGTATTTAGCGCCATCTAAAGAAAGTCCATGTTCTCTACAAAGCTCTATGGCTATTTCAATATCTTTCAAATGGAGTTTAGATTTAAAACCAGGATTATAATCCGCTTTGATTATTCTAGTGCCATGTATATCAAGAATTTTGCTATATGCAAAACCACCCATAAGTGCTTTTTGAACTAACACAGGATCAGTTTTCGTCTCTTTTGCCAGAAAAAGAATCTCACTCACAGCTACTATTGTCTGCGCTACTAGAATTTGATTACATGCTTTTGCAATCTGTCCACTCCCACTTTTACCAACGTATGTAATATTGTTTCCAAGGCAAGATAGCAAAGGTCTCATTTTTTTAAAGATCTCTTCTTTACCACCTACCATTATAGATAATTGAGCATTGATAGCTCCAATCTCACCTCCAGACACAGGGCAGTCTAGAATGTGCGATTTCCTGCTCTCTAATTTTCTAGCGATTTCCAAAGATGTACGAGGTGATATCGTACTCATATCAATTAGTATCGATTTTTGCTTGATGTTATCAAATACGTTGTCTTTGCCAAAAATAACTTCATTTATGGCTTTATCATCAGAAAGGTTTAAAAAAATAATTTTACATACTGAGGCTAAGTTACTTATAGAACTACATTGGATACCACCCTTTTTTTTAACCTCATTTACTACTGATTTTCTCCTAGCGAAGAACCTGACTTTATAACCTGACTTAATTAGGTTGTAAACCATAGGTTTCCCCATAATCCCCAAACCTATAAAACCTATTTCATCATGAGATATTTTTTTTCCCATGGTATATTGTATAAGATATATTCTTCTATTGATATGAAAATAACATATAGC
>CAJWMM010000066.1 GCA_913043035.1 uncultured Gammaproteobacteria bacterium
CGATGCTTTAAGGAAAATGAAGCCATTTGATGTTCATCTACATTACTTTGATAGACATAAATTACCAGACGAAGTGGAAAAAGAGCTAAATTTAACTTTTCATGAATCAGTTGAATCTATGATCAAGGTTTGCGATGTAGTTACAATTAATTGTCCATTGCATCCAGAAACAGAAAATCTTTTCGATGCAGAGATGATTAGTAAAATGAAGAAAGGCGCGTATATTGTAAACACAGCTAGAGGAAAAATTTGTAATCGCGAAGCAATCGCTGATGCATTGAAAAGCGGACAACTCTCTGGCTATGCGGGCGATGTATGGTTTCCACAGCCAGCACCAAACGACCATGTTTGGAGAACAATGCCGCATCATGGTATGACACCTCATACGTCAGGAACATCTCTAACAGCGCAAGCTAGATATGCAGAAGGTGTAAGAGAAATTCTAGAGTGTTTCTTTGATGGTACTCCTATAAGAGATGAGTATTTAATTGTTAAAGATGGAGATCTTGCTGGTACCGGTGCTCATAGTTATAGCAAAGGAACTGCTACAGGCGGTTCTGATGAAGCTGTAAAATATAAGAAAGAATAATAGGTTAAATTGAATTTAACTCAAATATTCTGAAGTCCTCATTTCAGAGAGACGGCTGTGACACCTGTCCCAGAGTAGTTTAAGTTTCTGACCAGTGTAGAGATTTTGATGTGAACAATTATCAAAAAAGAATTTGATTTTTGTTCCATCTCTATAGCAGATATCAATAAAGGATATGAATCTTCTTATGATATCTGCTGAGTCGTCATCACAACTTTTGAAATCACTCAAAAATATCCATTCAGTCTTTTTTGATATTTCAATATAATCTTCTGCACCATTTGGCTCATTAAAAAATCTTTCGAATGATAGCCATAAAAAATCATTTGAAAATGCTTTGCAGCTAAACTCTCTAGAATTAATAAAAAATTTGTTTTTACTATAGTCTTTATTATAAAAATTCCTATCAATAATTTCTTTAATTTTATCCTCTGTATATGACTTTTTTGAATCTACTTGTTCTGTATTTACAATATTTCTAGCTCTATAATCTATTTTCCCATTTAACTCAAATACATTAAATGATTGAGAAATAATATTCATGTCATCTATGAATTGTTTCCTCTGTAAACCATTCTTATATAAATCACTCGGATGAGCATTAGATGTAAGATATAAAGTAAGATTAAATTCGATTAAGAACTTAAGAAGTTTACCAACAATCATCGCATCAGCGACATCCTCAACTTGAAATTCATCAATAAAGATTATTTTATACTTTTGACTCAATGATTTTGCTATTTGCTGTAAGGGATCATTTTGCCCAGATAGAGCATATAGCTCATTATGTATGTTTTGCATGAAATCAATGTAATGAAATATAACATTCTTTTCTGAGATTAAATCTATGAACGATCTTGTAATTAGAGTTTTGCCTCTCCCTACATTGCCCCATATATAAAAACTTCGTTTAATAGATTTACTTGTTTTAAGTTTATTTAAGTCATTATTTCTTTGGTTTACTGTTTCAACCATTTCTTTTATTAAATTTGATTGGAGTGAATCTACTTCAACTCCTCTTTTTTTTAAATTGTTAAATATCTTTTTAAACATTATTCTCTCAAATACCACTGATCGGACTCGAACCGATACTCTCTTGCGAGAAAGGGATTTTGAGTCCCTCGTGTCTACCAATTTCACCACAGTGGCATAGAAAATATTGTAACAAATAACTGATTGCCATGAAATCTATGATATATTTATTAGTGTATGAACGGATTTAATACTTATTGGATAATAGCAGGAATTATTCTAATTGCGCTAATTTTGTATATTATTAAGCAGGTGAGACTAGAGCGAGAAATTGCTTTAAAAGATACAACGCTTGAAAGTCTGGAAGAAAAGCTTAAAAAACATAAATTAGTCGGTGGTCGACATAAAAGGACCAATAAAAAAAACCCGCCAATAGTCTAATTATTTTTGTAGTTTCGCAGCTTTAGCTTTCTTCGCCATCTCTGGTGTATAAGCTCCGCCGGACCACAGCATCTCATAAACTATTTCTTCGTTTCCGTTTTCACAAATGTCTATGACTCTTTGAAATAGAGGCTGGAAAGTTTCACTCTTATGTGATTCCTCATGATCTTCATATGATTTCCAAAAAGTAATTATCAGCGCCTCTCTACCTTTTAGGTCTGAATCAAGCGCTTTACCGACATTACTACCTTCATTTGAAATTTGACCACTATTGAGAACCACCATACCACCTATAAATCCTGTTTCAGAATGGTATGTTTTAACATTCTCGCACATTTCAGCAACACGCATTTGAAGGTCATCTGTTGTATAACCATCTTTCAATATCACTCTATTTACTGTCACTATCCCATCATATGGGAAATTATTGATTAAGCTCATATAACCATTAGATCAAAATATCTAACTGAAATCAATATAAGTATTCTCTAATATTCAACTTAGTTGACTTGATCAAGATTCAGAGTACCATCGAATATCATGAGTTTTTGCTCTATAGACGAATATAATTTTGATTTACCCACAGATTTAATAGCAGATTTTCCAAGAGAGAACCGTTCAGATGCTAGACTATTGTATTATAAAAACGAAATAGATGACCATTCACACAAAACCTTCTGCGATATATGTAACCTCATAAATTGTGGAGATGTCATTATACTAAATGACACCAAAGTTATTCCCGCAAGAATGAATTTAAAAAAAAGCAGCGGAGGTGTCATAGAGATTCTATTCATGAAGAATGTGAGTAATACGGTGTTTAGGGTAATTTACAAGTCATCAAGGCCACCTAAAATAGATTCAATATTGACGAATAATAATTTAAATTTCCAAGTCTCTGAGGTTAAAGAGAATACTCTGCTTTTAATAAATTTAAATAGCTTTGATATTCTAGAAATTTTGAATAAGTACGGCGATATCCCATTACCTAAGTATATTAAGAGAGATAGTACTCTACTAGATCGAGAAAAGTACCAAACAGTTTACGCAGATAAAGAAGGATCTGTTGCTGCGCCAACAGCCGGATTACATTTCACAAAGGAGTTGATTCACAAACTTAAAAACAAAGGTGTGAAAATAGAATATCTAACACTACATATAAGCTATAATACTTTCAAACCTATAACCTCTAACAATTATCTAAACCATGAAATTGGATATGAACAATTTAGTATCAATGCAAAAACATTTAATGTTATAGATAACGCGAAAAGCAATAAAAATAAAGTTATTGCTGTAGGTACTACAGTGACTAGAGTTTTGGAGCATTGTTATCAAAATAATATCAAAAAAACATTTAGTGGAAAAACGGATTTATTCATCTATCCTGGTTTTGAGTTCAAAGCAATTAATTGCTTGATAACAAACTTCCACCTGCCGAAGTCATCCTTGTTACTTCTAGTTGCAGCTTTCATTGGGAGACAACGTATACTCTCACTATACAAAATGGCAATAGATAAAAAATATAAATTTTATAGCTATGGTGATAGTATGTTTCTTAATAAAAATGATGAAATTTGACATTAAAAAGAAATATAAAAAATCAAGATTAGGTCTCTTGACATTAGAGCATGGAGAGGTTAATACTCCTGCATTTATGACTGTTGGGACTTATGGGTCAGTAAAAGGAATATCGGAAGATGATTTAGAAAACTGTAATGCCGAAATAATGTTGTGCAATGCATATCACCTTATGAATAAAATAAGTAAGCTCTGTTCCTCAGAATCTATAACTCTGCATGATTATATCGCTTGGAGGAGACCTATTCTAACAGATTCTGGTGGCTATCAAGTCTTTAGTTTATCTGAACATACAAAAGTTAGTCGTAAAGGAGTTACATTTAAGTCTCCATTAAATGGAGATACTATATTTCTATCACCTGAGAAATCTATTGAAACTCAGCAAATACTAGGTAGCGACATTATGATGATTTTTGATGAATGTCCAAAATATCCGTTGTCTAAAGAAGCAACAGAAAAATCAATGGAGCTCTCACTCTATTGGGCCGAACTCTCAAAAAAAGCCCGTTCAACAAATCAATCACTATTTGGTATCGTTCAAGGAGGCATGTATGAAGACTTGAGAGAATTGTCACTGAACGAACTTATAAAACTTGACTTCAATGGTTATGCACTTGGTGGTTTGTCTGTTGGCGAGCCAAAAATGATAAGAGAGAGGATTGTGGCTAATATTTCCTCAAAATTACCTGATGACAAACCTAGATATCTCATGGGTGTTGGCAAGCCTACAGATATTATTTACGCTGTCAAAGAGGGGATTGATATGTTTGACTGTGTTATACCAACGAGAAATGCGAGAAATGGACAATTATTCACAAATCATGGGGTCATGAATATAAGAAATAGCAAATATCTGAATGACTTAAAGCCAATCGATGAGTTTTGCGGATGTTATACTTGTAAAAATTATAGTCGATCCTTTTTGAAACACTTAGACAAATGTAATGATAGCCTTGCAGGAAGACTTATGAGCATTCATAATGTATACTTCTA
>CAJWMM010000067.1 GCA_913043035.1 uncultured Gammaproteobacteria bacterium
ACTGTTACAATCATTTTATGAAAAAATCATTAATCCTAGTTGGTATAATAATGGGTTCAAAATCTGATTGGCCTACAATGAAAGAAACCAGTATGATGCTTGACAAACTTAAAATACCCCATGAGAGTAAAATTATTTCCGCGCACAGAACACCAGATCAAATGTATGATTATAGTAAGAATGCAACTGATAGAGGAATTGAAGTTATTATTGCAGGCGCAGGTGGGGCTGCACATTTACCGGGAATGACAGCATCTTTGACATCCTTGCCTGTAATTGGGGTTCCAATAAAATCTCGAGAATTGCAAGGCTTAGACTCTCTTCTTTCTATCAATCAAATGCCGAAAGGTATACCAGTTGCTACAGTTGCAATTGGTAAAAGTGGTGCTATCAATGCTGCTTTATTGGCTGCGAGCATTCTAGGAAATAAATATGATAATATAAAGAGTGAACTTAATAAATTTAGGTCAAGACAGTCCAAAGCTGTTTTGAAAAATAATAATCCAAGAAAATAAAATGAAAGTAGGCATACTAGGTGGCGGTCAACTTGCCATGATGATGATACAATCTAGTATCGAAGATAACATAGAATTTATAGTTGTAGACCCTTCGGATAACCCACCCGCAAACAAATATGTTAAGTGCATAAAGTCTGATTTCGATGATATAAAAATGTTAGACAAACTATCAAGAGAATGTGATGTTGTTACCATAGACTTTGAGAATGTTCCATCTGCTTCGTTAAAATATTTGGAGCGTAAAATAGATGTTCATCCAAACTCAAAAGCTGTTGAAATATGTCAAGATAGATTAAAAGAAAAAGAACTTTTTGAAGAATGTAAAATACCAGTGACCAGATATAAAAAGGTAGATAGCTTAGATAGTCTTGATTCATCTAAAAAATCGTTTTCTAATGGAGCTATTCTAAAATCGAGATTTTTTGGTTATGATGGTAAAAATCAAGTTGACCTAGATATTTCCAATTTAAAAACTGCTTTTCAGACTTGTGGTGGTAGTAAATTAATTATAGAAGAGAAAGTGAGTTTTATTAGAGAACTATCACTAATAGGAGTAAGAGATAAGAAAGGTGGAACAGCTTTTTACCCTTTAGTAGAGAATAAACATATTAATGGGATTTTACATACTAGTATCGCTCCATACGACGATGATAAACTTCAAAAAAAAGCTCAGGATTATCATAATCTTCTCACAGATAAAATGAATTATGTTGGAGTGCTAGTAATAGAATTCTTCTTGGACAATGAAAATAAACTTATTGCGAATGAAATGGCGCCTAGGGTCCATAATTCGGGACATTGGACTATTGAAGGTGCAAATATAAGTCAGTTTAAATCGCATATTAAATCTGTTACGGGCGAAAATATAAGCAACATTAAGGTAGATAAATGTGCCGCAATGATGAACATATTATCAACTATGCCTGACTTAACTACGTTGGACATTCCTAATATATTAAAGATATATGATTATGGTAAAACAGAGAAAAGAAATCGTAAATTAGGTCACATTACTATTATTGATAAGGATAAAGATAAATTATTGAATAGAATAAAAGTGCTTGAAAAATTTACTAGTTAAAAAAATTTCTAACAACAGATACTAATGAGTCTGTGTCTTTGAGTTTTTTATTAAGAGATGACTGTATTTTTTTTGCCAATATTTTACCCTGTTCAACTCCCCATTGATCAAAACTATTTATGTTCCAGAGTAAACCCTCTAGGAAAAACTTATGCTCATACAGACTTAACAGCATTCCCATGCTTTTAGGTGATAAATCCTTCATTAATATTATATTATTCGGCGTACCATGATTTATAGTCTTATATGCAGGCTTATTCTTCTTACCTGAAAAGCAGAGATCTGCTTGAGCAATCATATTTGATAATAAGAATTTCGATGCTTCAGGAATATTTTTATCAATTACACCAATAAAATCTATAGATAAGTCAGCCGCGCCTTGATGAATCATTTGAAAAAAAGAATGCTGACATTCGCTGCCTCTTTGACCAAAAACGATTGGTGAAGTTGAAAAATAAATTCTTTTTCCTTCCTTGTCAAATGATTTTCCATTGCTCTCCATTTCTTGTTGTTGTAGATGATCTACAATGTTTCTTAAACGAAAGTTATAAGGACAGATAGATAAGACTTTTTTATCTAAGAAGTTTATATTCCAAATAGATATCAATGCGAGAATTAAAGGAATATTATTCTTATAGTTAGAGGCTCTAACATGATTATCCATTTGGTTTATCCCTTTAAAAAAATTTAAATAGTTTTTCTTGCCTATCTCGAATAAAACAGGAAGGCTAATAGGACTTGTCAATGAAAAACGGCCGGGTATATTTTTAGAGAATGAAATGATTTTAGAACTAGCGAATCCCTCTTTTTTAGCGTTATTGGCATTGGCTGTAATAGCTAGGAAATTGGATTTCATAACGTCCTTAAGGGATTTTTTAGGAATATATTTTGATTTTATGTGAGAGAGATTCATGAGAACTTCTTTGGTTGTAAAACTTTTGGAGGCAAATATGAATAGAGTTTTATCTAACTCACAATTTTTTAAGGCATCATCAATCTCTGAATAATCTGCACTTGATACATAAAAACATTTAAAAGATTTTGTATGATAGTCTTTAAGAGACTCGCTAAGTATCTTTGGTCCAATTAGGGATCCTCCGATGCCAACATAAATAATATATGCAAACTTTTCACTTGTTTTGGATCGCAACTTACCTTTAATAATGTCCTCATAAAGTTTTATATTCTTCTCTAGGGTTTTATTAAGATTTTGTTTATTTCTCAAATATATATGTGATACTTTTTTGGATTCTGTCGTACTTATATATTTATTAGTAAATAAATCCTCAATACTCTTATTTATCTTAAGCTTTGTAGCTAACTTTATTAGATCTCGAAAAATATTACTGTTAAGATAGTTCCTACTGATATCAACAACAAGACTATCGGTATCAAAGATATGCTTCCTCAAGTTTTGGTTTTGCTGACCAGTAGATAGAGGTGTTTTACTGTTAAGTTTTATATCTAGAGCAATATCTCTCAGACGATTTTCATGATTATCATCCATTGCGAATTTTAAGTTTTGCGTCAGTATTTTTCGGAATAATTCTATTTTTTGAATCAACATAAATCACTTTTGGCGAGTGATTAGCGATTTCACTCTCTTTTAAATCAGCATATGCACATATAATGATGTAATCCCCAACATCTGCCTTATGACATGCTGCTCCATTAATACAAATCATTCCGCTCCCAGGTGGCCCCTCTATTGCGTAAGTAGAGAATCTTTCACCATTAGTAATATTATAAATATCAATTTTTTCGTTTGGCAATATGTTAACAGCATTAAGAAGCTCTATATCTATTTGGCAAGAGCCTACATATTCGATTTTGGAATCAGTAACAGTTGCTTTATGAATCTTTGCATTTAAAAATGTTCTAGTCATGATATATCATACCCTTCAACAAGATAATTGTCTATCAAGCGAACATTATCTATTACTAGAGCAATGAATAACCTAAAAGTTTTTTGATTAGATTTAACGTTTACATCTAACCCATGTTTATCATACAAATACTGCTCGTTATATAGTTTTACGTATTGATAGTGAACTTTTCCAGATCGAGGAATTAAGTTATCAAAATTAAATAGACCGGTTTCGAGAAAATAATCTATAACAGTATTCTTAATACTCTGGAATGCACGGGTAGCATGGCTTATTTGTTCCTGGGATAAAAGTATATTTCTAGAACTAAATGCTAATCCATTATCCATTCTTATAGTAGGTGCTAAGATAAGTTGAATATTATTGTTTCGAAAATATCGTTCGATAATAAACTTAATCAATAAATACTGTTGAAAATCTTTCTCTCCAAATATTGCATAGTCAGGATCAACAACTTTAAAAAGCTCTTTAATGATACTTTGAACACCAATAAAGTGTTTTCCTCTAAAAGCACCACAAAGTAAATTTGTAAATCCCCATGGTAGTTCATCTAACTCAATCAAGTTTTCGATCATCTCTTCCTTTGTTGGGACAAAAACGTAATCTATTTTTCTCTTCTCTAAAGCTTCTAAATCCGCTTTAATTGACTTTGGATACGATAAGTAATCATTCGAATCATCGAATTGAAGTGGATTGACAAAAATACTTACAATTTTTTTTGATGGAAAATCATCTGACTTATCAACTAAGCTCAAGTGTCCTTTATGCAGATTTCCCATTGTTGGAATGAGAGTGACTTTACAATCACGCTCCCTCTCTCGGCAGAGAGTATCAATTAATTCTCTTTTTGAGTTAATTATTATCATTTATTTGGAAGTTTTTTAACATACTTTATGAAGTCTCTCATATTTTTTTCCAAGATATTCTTACATATATAATCTTGTTTAATAAACTTAGGTAATTTGTTAATACTAATTCCAAGTAAATCATATGAAACGACAATCTGACCATCACAGCTCTC
>CAJWMM010000068.1 GCA_913043035.1 uncultured Gammaproteobacteria bacterium
ATTATTTAATCAAGCCATCATATTCTAATGAAAAATAAAAGGTTGAACCTATCTTAGGTGTAAGAACTGATGTATTATAATATTCCCCTAAAAGATTATTGATACCAAGCTTGACAAGCATATTATAGTCTTTTAATATATAAGAAACTTGTGCATCTATATTTAGGTTTCCGCCTAATTCTGCGACACCATACCAAAGATAATTATCATACCAATATTTATCTGTATATCTAGCGCTTATAGAGTATCCAATATTATCATTAAATGCCCTTGGATGATTAATGGATAGTTTGTATCTATGTTTTGGTCTTGAGGTGCCAACACTGTTGCCTGGAATACGATTTGGTTGATAAGCAATAAGTTCACCTACTTCACTAATGTAATTATAATTCCCAGATATAATTAGACCACTATCAAAATTATAAGCCAGACCTAAGGACAGCCCATTAATTTTTTGTTCATTATCTTCACTATGAGTATAAACATAATATGGTTGATCAATCGGAGTAGCGTATCCCGTGCTGTCACTGGTCTGTGTATAAATTAATTGGTCAGTCAACCAAACAATATTGGTATCGTTACGAAGATTAGACTTATGATTAAAATAGTAGTTTATATCGAAAAATAAGTTATCGTTGAACAATGCCTTGTAACCAACTTCATAAGCCGATAATCTTTCACCTGTTGGATAAGGAATTTGAATGTGTGTCGTATCATAGGTACCACCAGCAATATCAATTTGAACGGCCCTTGTATGAAGCTCTTCTGCGCCAACCCTTCTAAGATTTTCCTTTGCTCCGCCTATTGCCATAAATCCTTGTTGCGGAATGAAAAGATATGCCCAGTATAGAGGCGGATTTAGCCTAGCTTTTTGGTAGGAAAATCGAAAGTACTGGTTTTCTTTTGCTTTGAGTACTGTAGAAAAACTTGGTGAAAGGTTTGTGCCATAGGTATCACTATCATCGAATCTAAGTGCACCCTGAAATTTTAACCTCTCATCAAAAAACCATTTTGTACCCTGGACGAATAAAGCATACTCCCAAGGATCAATTGGACCGAATTCTTCATTTAGCTCAGGAGAATTACTCATTATACCATTATGGAAACCAAGATTGTATTTTCTATAATTACCGCCAATCTGCAATCCTCCAAATTTGACGATATCAGTAAGGTCATAAATAAATTCTAAATTGTAAAAGCCATTGTCTTTTAATCGGGTTGGAGATCTCTCTTTATCTCTTCTAATTAATGAGTCATAGACAGTCTCATATTCCTCTGTTCCAGGCACTAGACGCGCATAGAAGTCTCCTTCACTAATTGAATTCTCACTATCAGCAAATTCTCTGGCAAAGTAGTGATCGCCTGAATCAATGCCCATAATATCTCCGTTAAAGGCAGCTAAATAATCATCAAACCAAATATTATCAGGTTTTGAATAGTCTTGTAATTCCAATGCAATTGTTCTTACATCCCACTGAATGTCCTCGTCAGAATCGTTGAAGGGGTTTTGGCCTTCATTATATGTGTAAGCTCTAAAGAGCCAACCAGGACCGGTAAAGGTAAGACCGTGATTAATTCCTCCACTATTATTATTCCAAAATTTTCCTATTCCAACATTGGTAAAAGAGCCCCATCCACCTTTCATATCATAGGAAAGATCTATATCCTCTGTAATCTTATAGTTTAGTGATGTGTTTATTTTGGTGTTATAAACGGATGTTTCAACAATATCATTATCCCAATAACCTGTTCTAGCAATTGGCGGCATAAGTGAATCAACAAATGAACCAATAGAATATTCATTCAGAGGCGTGTCATCACCATGAACAAATCTAAGGTCAAAAACACTTGTCGAGTCTAGATGTGGCTTCATGTATGTTGAGTCAACAGGCTGTTCCCACTCTGTGGCTCGTTTATCTGAGAATACAAATTTAAATGCAAATTTATCATAAGCTTTTGCATAACGAACTGCGTAATGATTAAATGGTGTTGTAGAAATATCTGTCTTATGATTAAAACCAGCTTTGACCTGATAGCTTAGCCCTTGATAAAACCACGGTGTTTTAGAACCTATTAACACCAACCCAGATGTAGAATACGGACCATACATTACAGAGGCTGCTCCATGCACAAGTTCGATATTTGCAACATCTATTTCTGATAAGCCTGTAATATTACCAAAATTATTCCCATAGTTTAAATTAGTTGCTTGCATACCATCCACAAGCTGTGAATAATCCCTTGCATCCGTAACTCCCATACCCCTTACAACCAGAGAAGTATAGATAGTTGAAAGCTGTTTAGTTTCTACTTCTTTTAGATCATCAAGACCCTCATAAAAGTTAAGTGCAGCAGACATTTTGATATCTTTAATACTAACAGCATCTACACTAGCACCAACAGTCATGTAGGATTCTCTAATCTTTGAGGGTCCAAAAATTGCTTGTTTTAAGATATCGGATATACTTTTATCAATTTCATGAGCAGTAACATCTACTTTTCTGAGTGCGACCGGGTCTGGTTCCATCATAAATTTTAAACCAGATATAGAATTCCCATATTCAGTATCACTATCAGCAGTACTTTCATCGATATCTAACTTATCTAAAAAGCTACCAGTACCTTCATCAGAGTTTGTAGGCGTAATTACAAATGACTTTGAGATTTTTTTATATCCTATATATGTAATATCAAGTGTGTAAGTAGCTGCCTCCAAACTTTTAATAGAAAAGTATCCTTCCGCATTTGTAATGGATCCAATTCCAAGTTCCTTTATAGCAACATTCGCACCAGGCATTGGGACTGATTCCTCTGATAAGACAACTCCACTTACTGAGCCCTCTTGAGAAAATAAAAATGCATTGAAGAAAAATATGAGATATTTTAAGTTTTTATACATGGAACTCTTTTTTTTGTATTTATTGTTGGAGGCCTAGGGCTTTATTGATTTCAAATGCTAACATACTACTTCTTCTTATTCAGAAAACATTAATGTAAACTTATAATGTACTAAAACTGAGCAATATACCCTCTTTTACGTCGAAAGATTATTAAGTTTTATTTTTTTTCCAAAGCACTTTTTGAATCTGTATTTTTTTCTTTTTACCTTTAACCTCAATCGGCTCTAGTTTTTGATATTTATACAATTTAGAAGTTTTTCTATGGACACTAGGTGAAACAATTATATTTCCAGGTGGAGCATGGCCACATAATCTTGCTGCTAAATTAACAGTATCGCCTATAACGGTATAGTCCATCATTTCTCTTGAACCAATGTTACCAGATATTACAGGTCCATGATTTATTCCAACCCCTATATTAATTGGAAGGAGCTTTTTAGTTTTTCTTTTTTTATTAAAACTATCTAGCCTTTCCATCATTTCTATCGCTGTGTCCAATGCTCTTTTAGTGTCGTCAGCTCCACTGATAGGTGCTCCAAACACAATCATAAGCTCATCCCCAACAATTTTATCCAGAGTACCATTATATTTAAAAACAATATCAATCATTTCTGTAAAATAGTCATTTAATGTTGAAACAACTTCTTCAGGCTCCATATTTTCAGACATGGATGTAAAACCTCTAATATCAGTAAATAGTATAGTAACATTTCGTAATTCTCCTCCAAGATTTAGCCCATCTTTAGAATCAAGTAACTTTTCTACAATCTGTTTGGAAACATATCTTTTAAAAGTGTTTTTAATTTTATTCTGCTGGGTTATGTCCTCTATAGCTATTACAGTACCAGTAATAGCCATATCATTACCAATCCTTGGCGATACTGAAATATTCACGACAGAATCTTGCGATACAGTTGAAAATGGAATATTTTGTTCAGATTGAATATTGTTTTCTATTTCAGTCATTTGGATTAATTCTAAAATAGCAGGATCTTTTTCAAACAAGTACATATAGTGATTTCCAATTATTTCACCTTCATCCATTCCTAATATGTTTTGACCCGAGGGATTAACAGAATCAATCTCACCAAGGCTGTCTAAAGTCAATAATCCAGTGGCAATACTATTTAAGATACTTTCATTAAACTGCTTCTCTTGCTGTATATCTTTAAATAGTTTTGCATTATCAAGTGCAACAGAAGCCTGATTAGAAAAAGCAGTGAGTAAATCTAAATCGGTAGAAATAAAAGGCTCAGAGCCAGCACGTGTTTCTTTGTTAGCAAGAATCATATATCCAAGGCATTTATCTTTAACTAATAAAGGAGCAATTATAATATTATCTTCACTCAACTTTTTTTGTAAAATAGACCTCTTATCGAGCGATATAATAAGACCCTTTTTCTGATCATTTATCTCTTTAAATATTTTTAGTTTTTTTGATAGCAAAACATCTTCAACCTCCCAATTAAAACTAGTTTTTATCTCAAGAATTGGACTATTCTCATTTTCTAAAATTATCATACCTTTAGAAACATTTAATACGCCTACAGATCTCCATAATATTTCTTCTCTTAACTCAC
>CAJWMM010000069.1 GCA_913043035.1 uncultured Gammaproteobacteria bacterium
GCCCACACATTTATAAGAAAAGCATTTTTAGGAAAGTACTGAGAGTTTACAAGATTTCCCGTTTTTAATTCTTCTAGATTAAAACTAGGCATCTGCTTGCCAACAAGAGGAGAGTTTACGTCTTTTGTATCAATAAATAACCCTAGTGACAAAGTAACAAAAAAGATAAGGAAAATTAGTAAAATTACACTTTTTTTCAAATCATTATCCTCTTGCTAATTTTTCATTTCTCCTAAAAATTATACTAATTATTGCACCGATTACCATTAATAACGCACCAAGCCAAATCAAACGTATTAATGGTTTGTGATAGATTCTGACGGACCATTTGGTCTCTGATACAACATTTCCTAAAGTTATATAGAGATCACGAGTGAAGCCAGGAGATATACCTGCCTCAGTCATTGGCATATCACTAGAGAAATACAGACGTTTTTCAGGATACAAAATAGATTCAGGTAAACCATCTTTAATAACAGTGAACTCTGCTCTGACTGATTTATAATTTGGACCTTCGAATTCCTCTAGATTTGAAAAAGTAAACTCATAATCTTTTAGTTTTACTGTATCGCCTAATCGTAATACTTCCTCCCTCTCTATTTTATTATTCTCAACAATTGTCGCACCCAGAACGAATACTGCTAGGCCAAAATGAGCTAATAACATCCCTGAGTTTTTCAATAGAAAATTAAAACTTCTTAAATCCTTATATCTTCGATAAATAAAAAATGTGAGGTTAATGCTAATCCAAAAAAATATGAATAAACCAAGGAGTACATATATATTCGGTGATGAGGTTACGAAACTGCTAATTAATGTAAAAAGAGCTACTACGAACATACTAATAATGAAATATCTGGTTAATTTTTTATTTTGATTATTTCTGAAAAAAACATAAATGGGGATATATCCAGCTAATAAAACTAATGGTGTCATTATAGGGAGAAAGACTGCATTGTAATATGGTGTTCCAACGGAGATTTTTTCTAGGCCTAAAAGATCGAGGACTAGAGGATATATGGTACCGAGAAGAATTGTAAAAGTTGCAGTAACGAGAAGTATATTGTTAATTAAGAAAAAACTCTCTTTCGAAACAAGCTTAAATGAAAATGGATCATTCATCTTAGAAGAATTCCTCATGTAAATTAAAAGAGATATTCCAAGAATTAAAGCTAGGAAAATTAATATGAATGCTCCACGCGCAGGGTCATTAGCAAATGAATGAACCGAAATCAAGATACCTGATCTAACTAAAAAGGTGCCTAGTATACTGAGTGTGAATGCAAAAATTGCGAGTATTATCGTCCAGTTTTTGAACATTGATTTCTGCTCACAGATTATTAACGAATGAATTAAAGCAGTCGTAACCAACCATGGCATAAATGAGGCATTTTCTACCGGGTCCCAGAACCACCATCCGCCCCATCCTAATTCATAGTATGCCCACCAACTCCCCAGAGCTATACCTAAAGTCAAAAAAGCCCATGACATTAAAGCCCAAGGTCTAATCCATCGAGCCCATTCTTTTTTAAATTCTTGATAAATACAGCATGTAAGTGCAAATGCAAAAACAACGGATAGTCCTACATATCCCATATATAACATAGGAGGATGAATGATTAGGCCAAAATCTTGCAATAGAGGGTTAAGATCTTTTCCATCTATTGGGACTGAAAGATTTCTCTCAAATGGATTTGACGTGAAGACTAGAAAAGCAAGGAACCCAATATTCAAAAGCCCCATTATTGTTAAGAAAGTTCTTCTAAAGTTAGGGTCTAAGGTTTTGCTATAGACGCTTGCTAAAAACATCCAAAGACTCAAAATTAGACACCATAACAACATTGAACCTTCATGACCTGCCCATGTTGCAGAAATTTTATAATAATATGGAAGAGCAGAATTAGAATTGGATGAAATATATCTCAAAGAAAAATCATCAAGTACAAATGATACTGCAAGACAAATAAAAGATGATAAAACTAGAGGAAACTGCAATTTTGATGTTGATAAAATTAGACTATCATACTCTGATTTCTGCCCCGTAAGTAGAGGTCTAGAAATAACCATTAATGTTATATTTAATAGTGCAAGTAAAATTAAAAAATAACCTATATATGCAAACATACTTTTACCTTATTGATTTACTTGTTCTCTCTATCTCTGACTCATTTATTTGAAGGCTGTCTGTCAACTCTGGAGGCATATAGGTTTCATCATGTTTGGCTAACACTTCCTCAGCAACAAAAATGCCGTCATTATTAATCTTGCCTCTCATAACTACACCTTGACCCTCTCTGAATAAATCTGGAAGAATACCTGTATATGTAATATTTAAATCATTGCTAAAATCAGTAATTATAAAATCTATTTTTGTTGTTTCCTCGTACCTTATGATACTATTTTCTAAAACAACTCCACCAACCCTAAAAACATATCCATCAGGTATATTGCCAGCTTTAATCTGGGATGGACTTCTGTAAAATAGTAAATTATCACTAAAAGTTTGTATGAATAAAACAAACAGTAAACTGATTAATATAAGAATCGTAGAAACAAACATCACTCTCCTTGATCTCCTTTTCATCGTTGTTTAGATATATCCTTTTTGATAGTCTTATGAGTCAAAAATAAGATAATCAAGTTTAATATCATCGCCGCTAATACGATGAAATACGAGGAAAATATGTACACGAAATAGTCTTTCATAGAGCAAATATTAACCTATCTATTACTAAATAAAAACTCTATTAATAGTATTCTTTTGGCCTAATAAGGAGGCTTCCAACCTTAGCGACGTGAATGCTGCTTGAGTTCTTTTATGTGAGCACTCAGGGCATAAAAAGAAGACTGTGATTCTATAATAAAAAGAAATATTGCAATGATTAAAAATATTACAGTCAGAATAAACAAACTCACTGTGTACTCTAAAGCACCTATGTAGCTGAAAAATATAGTAGCTAGGTTAAACAGGAAAGATACACTCGTTAATGTTTGCATCCATCTTAACAGAATCAACCTAAAGGTAAGAACCTCTATACGTTCAAGTGATATACTGCTAGATTCATTAGATTTAATAATAAGATTTAATTTCCTTATTAACATTGCTAATGCAGTATATTTTTGTGAGAAAACCAAAAGCATTATAGGTATCGCTGGAAAAAGTAATGCAGGATACCAAAAAAAATTATCATTCAATTCCATTTTCTGCTTAATCGCTCCTCAAACTAGCATAGATACCATCCCACATACTCACTCTGAGCTCCAATGCTTTTATTGCAGCTGTGTATGCCAAAACCCTATCTGATTTTTTTTTACATAATTCCATAAAAATTTTTTTTGCTAATGGCCCATGCCTTTCACCATCAATTTCAATATGTCTGTCAAAATAGTTGATCAGTATACCATTACCTCTCTTTGGGATAGTTTTAATTATTTGTTTAAACATGGATGGTATTATTGTTTCTTTTCCAAAACAAAAAATACCTACGATTTTAGGTAAAGATTTTGATTTTGATATTGATATATCATGATTAATAAAATGTTTAACCCATATTGGTATATCTTGGCTGTAAATGTGTTTTTTGGAATAATTATTTTTTTCAAAATATGATACCAGACTCAATATAGGTTTAGTATTTGCTCCCACAATTCTCATAGCTGAAATATACATTTCAAAATGCGATGAATAAGTGTCTTTTGATATTTCATCTGATTCCTCTGAGTATATTATTTCATTTATGAATCTCGCCATTCCGTTTTTAGTGCTTTGGTTAGGGATCCATGGAATTGATTGAGGAGTTAGGTTTTTTTGAAGCGATTTGACAATACTCATAAAACTCCAAACTGCGTAAATATGCGTACCCATAAAAACACTTAATTGTTTCTTATTAAATTTCATATGAAATAATGGATGATTGATTATATTTTTTTTAATTCCATTTATTTCTTTGATATATAGTTCCTGATCCATATGTACCTACAAGCAATTATCATTCCAATACCAGATTGGCATGAAAAATGCATCTATTATTATGACAGAAGTCTTGGATGCATGCATTGCCAATATTTACTCCTCATTTACAATATGCATGCATCTTATTTGTGCTCTTTGCTCTTAAACTTTCATTGATTGATTATTGAATCATTTATTTGTTATTATTTTGTTCATGTCTGATTATTTTATATGTACTATTTGTGAAAAAGAGTTTCCAATAAGGCTGTCTAAGGATTCATCTCCATATACAACTATTGAGTCTGGTCATTCTACAAATGACAGAATCGAAATGAGTAATCTTTGCTGCGTAGGTTGCTATTTCACTTATGTTGTCCCGATTAAAGAAGATGGTACCAAGAAAACTAAGTTAAGTATTACCAAAAAAAAGCTGAAATTAATTAAGGGGCGTTAGCTCAGTTGGTAGAGCAGTGGACTCTTAATCCATT
>CAJWMM010000070.1 GCA_913043035.1 uncultured Gammaproteobacteria bacterium
GAATATTATGATCCGACATCACGCAAAACGAAAACACCAAAAATACTCGGTAAGCCAGTTCAATAGATTATGAAATTACGTAACAGACATAATTATGAATCTAATGAGAATAGTATGCTCCCATTAGTAAACATAATTTTTCTATTATTGATTTTTTTTATGATAGCGGGTGTAATTCAAAAACAAAAAGAACTCTATCAAGTCGAGTTAGGGAAAGCAACTATTGACAAATACGTAGAGAAAAAAATTAATACAATTTTTGTTGATGATGATGGTTCTCTAATTTTTAATGATGAACCAATCGCTTTTGGGGATTTAGAGAAAACAATAGCAAGCATTAAGGATAAATCTGAATTAATGATTGCAGCTGATAAAGAACTAAGTGCTTTTAGACTAAATCAAGTTTTACTAGTACTAGCTAAACAAGACATCAAAAAAATTTTTATAATGACATCAAAAAATGATTAGAGAAGACAGATTACAAACTTATTATGTTCTAGCTTTTGCCATCCACCTCATATTTATTGTCAATTTAAGGATAGATAATAGTATACAAGATATATCAGCTATCGGTGAATCTGGCATGAATATCCAAATGATTGTTTTAGAGAAGAGCGATGAAGAATACGAAACAAAAGGTATTTCCGAAAAAACTCAAGATACATCTGAGAAAAACGAAAAAGATCAAGAAATTATACTAGATGATAGGATTACAGGAGATATTGCAAAAAAAACTTACGATACATATTTTGCTAGAATACGATCAATAATTGACTCTAACAAACGTTACCCAATAGTTTCAAAACAAAGAGGACAAGAAGGTTCACCTAAAGTGAATTTTACAATATTGAGAAATGGAATTGTAAAAGATTTAAGTGTTACCAGTTCCGGACACAGATTATTAGATCGCGAAGCAAGACGTATGATCCTAGTATCATCACCATTTCCTGAATTCCCATCATCAATGAAAGATAAATCGATCAAACTAAGTATCCCGATAAATTTCACTCTTAATAAAAAGATTTTCAATTAGCGCTAAACCAATTTAGTTTATCACGTAAGTTAACAACATTCCCAATGATAAAAATTGTAGGAGGCTTAGGTCTCTCTTTTTCTACTAATTCAGGCATCTTCTCAACAGTTGATGTGAAAACTTTTTGATTTTGTGTAGTGCCTTGTTGGACTATTGCTGAAAGAGTATTTTTATCTAGACCATGCTTAATAAGTTCCTGGCAAATTATTTTAATTGAAACTAGACCCATATAAAAAACTATTGTTTGGTTTGGTTGTATTAATTTTTCCCAATTTAATACAAGTTCACCATCTTTTAGGTGGCCCGTCACAAAAATACATGACTGTGCATAATCACGATGTGTTAGAGGAATACCGCTGTAGGCTGAACAACCACTTGCACTTGTTATGCCTGGAACAACTTGAAATGTGATATTTTCATCCACTAGCGTCTCAATTTCTTCACCTCCTCTCCCAAAGATAAATGGGTCTCCACCTTTTAAGCGCAATACACGATTTCCCTCTTTAGCATACTTTACAAGTAATTGATTAATCTCATCTTGGCGAACTACGTGGTGATCCCGCTCTTTCCCAACATATATTTTTTGTGCATCTCTTCTTACAAGCTCTCTAATATTTGGATGAACAAGTCGGTCGTACAGAACTATATCTGCTTGTTGCATTAATCTTAATGCACGAAAAGTTAAGAGATCTGGATCACCTGGTCCAGCACCAACTAAATAAACCTCACCTTCACCTTTCTTGGTTTCATCGAAATTATTAATTTCAGTATTGAGGTAATTTAAAGCATCATTCTCCTGCCCGCTCAAGATCAGATCTACAAACTTACTATTTAATATTTCCTCCCAGAATATTCTATTTGATTTAAAATTTTTGAATTTTTTGCGCACCTTGATCCTATTTTCAGATACAATCTTCGCCAATTTTCCATATCCTCCAGGTATGAGTGTCTCTAACTTTGTTCTTAACATTCTAGCCAAAACAGGAGATGCTCCTCCTGTTGATACTGAAACAGTAACTGGTCCTCGCTCAAGTATAGATGGAAAAATAAAATCACAAATTTCAGGTCTATCGACTACATTGACTAGAATATTCCTTTCATTTGCATCACTAGCAATCTGAGTATTAAGTTTTTCATCATTCGTAGCTGCAATAACAAAAGAAAAATTATGTTTGTCTAGAATAGAAACTGTGTATTCAGAGTCAATGAAATCTAAATTTTTAATTTCTCTAAATGACAAGAGATAATCCGTAAAACTGGGAGCTATGAGAGTAACTTTTGCTTCTGCTTTCATAAGCAAATCAAGTTTTCTCTCAGCCACCTCTCCTCCTCCAATTAAAAGGACAGACTTTTTACATAATTCGATATTAAGTGGAAAGTATCTCATTCTTCACGATCAATGCCAGCCTTCTTGTACCAGAATTTAGCTTTTTCAAGATCTTGAGGAATCATGTTTCCCTCTTCATAAATCATCGCCAGCGTTGTGGCGGAACCTGCTAAACCTTGTTCTGCTGCCTTAGTAAACCATTCTATGCTTTGATTGATATCTTTCTCAGTACACTCACCCTCAAAAAACATAAAACCGTATGCATGTTGAGCTAAGGGCAAGCCTTTTGTTGCTGCGTCACCCATATATCGAAAAGCTTTGTTTTCATCAGCTACGCAACCAAGACCATTTTGAAGCATAATTGCCATCCTATACATCGCGTCCGCATTGCCTTCTTCTGCAATTGGCGACAAAAGTTTAATGGCATGAGCAAAATTTTTAGTCTCAAATGCTGCGATTCCACTCTCAAGCTCCATTGATCTATTTTCAAATTTATCCATTTTAATCCTCTAGCAAATTATCCAACTTCCCATCCATATCGTGTTCAATTAAGTCATCAAATCCCCCAACATGATAATCACCTATAAAGATTTGTGGAACAGACTGTCTCTGTGATTTCTCCAACATTATTTTTAGTTGTTCAGGGTCTTGGTCAACCATAATATCTTCAAAAGGTATGTCTTTCTTACTGAAGAAGTTTTTTGCCCGAACACAAAAAGGGCATATCCTCGTGCTATATATGATTACTTTTTTCATTTGTAATGTTTTATTACTCCTTTCATATTCTTTTGAACTATCACACCTAATACGTCGAAAGAATTATCTAACTGTATTTCTGGATACATATCATTAAGTGCAAGAAGATATTTTTTGCCGGCAATTTCAGAATATTTTCTGAACCATCTAACACCATCATATTCTATAAAAACATAACTATTATTTGAGCATTGACCTGAGGGGTCAATTATTACTATACATCCATTCGGAAATTCTGGTTCCATTGAGTTATCTGTAACTTGAAGCGCATAAGGCTCTGATGCACCACACTCAGAATGTGCATCTTGAACGTCGTATTTATCTGATGGGTTCCCCATTTTTTTGTCCCCCCGACATATTTATATAATTATATTAACACTAAATTAATGATATTCATTAGATGAATAGTTTTTTCTAAGCTTATTTAAAGAAAATTTTAAACAGAAGACTAATAAGAATACTTAATATAATTGAGGTTGTTATAGGGAAATAAAAATTAAAATTCTTTCTCTCAACAACAATATCACCAGGTAATTTTCCAAGACCTAAGCTTGATAGATACGGATACAATAGACCTATTAAAATGAATATTATTCCTAATAATATAAAAACTTTTGTCATCTTACATACCTTGACTCTTTCTTTGTTTATGAAGAGATCGTTTTATTCTAAAAAAATCCCTCAATAGCTTTGAAGATTCTGATGAGTATATTCCTGAAATAACTTCGGGTTTATGATGTGTAGATGAACATTCAAAAATCTTTGGCCCATTTAGAACGCCTCCACTTTTTTTATCTTCAACTGCAAAAAACAACCTATCGAGTCTAGCAATACTAATAGCATGAGCACACATTGCGCACGGCTCCAAACTTACGTATATGTCACATCCTACTAATCTTTCATTTTGAAAATATTCACAAGCTTTTTGGATGGATAAAAGTTCAGCATGGAACGTTGCATTCTTTTTCTCTCGCATCCGATTTGCAGAACTAGCAATTATGCTATTGGTTTTTCTCTGGACTATCAGTGCACCAACCGGAACCTCATCATTAGAGAATGCCTCTCTCGCTAGGTCTATCGCTGTAGACATATACGCTATGTTATCCTTAGTGATTTTTTGCATTACATAGTCTCTTTAAATTGTACTAGCTGTCCAATTGGTTCGAAAAGTTCATCCTCACGCATAACTATATTTCCTCTTATCATTGTCATTACTGGCCATCCTT
>CAJWMM010000071.1 GCA_913043035.1 uncultured Gammaproteobacteria bacterium
ATACATCGAAAGTACCGCCACCTAGATCATATACAACAATCTTTTGTTCATTCTTTTTTTTATCCAAGCCGTACGCTAAAGCTGCAGCAGTTGGTTCGTTTATGATTCTTTTAACGTCTAAGCCAGCTATTTTGCCTGCGTCTTTGGTGGCCTTTCTTTGATCATCATTGAAGTATGCTGGCACAGTGATTACTGCTTCTGTAACTTCTTGACCAAGATAATCCTCGGCCGTTTTTTTCATTTTTTGGAGAATTTTTGCTGAAACTTCTGGTGGAGCTACTTTTTTGCCTTTTGCTTCCACCCAAGCATCACCATTATCAGCTTTCACGATAGTGTAAGGAACTATGTCTTGATCTTTTTTGACAGCATCTTCATCAAATTTCCTGCCTATAAGTCTTTTAACTGCATAGAGAGTGTCTTTTGGGTTAGTTACTGCTTGACGCTTAGCTGACTGTCCAACTAAGATATCGTCATCTGTATAAGCAACAAAAGAAGGAGTAGTCCTATCACCCTCGCTGTTCTCAAGCACCTTAGGTGTTGTTCCATCCATAACTGAAACACACGAGTTTGTTGTTCCTAAATCAATTCCTATCATTTTAGCCATATCTTTCTCCAGTAAATTCTAAATAAAATATATGACCGAAAGAGAGTAATTCAACCCCTAGTTATTTTTAATTACTACCACAAGCGCTGGCTTTATCACACGCTCATTGAGCAGGTAGCCTTTTTGAACAACTTCAGAAACCGTATCATCAGCTAGCTTCGCATTTTTAATTGTACTAATTGCTTGATGATACTTAGGATCAAATTTTACATTTAAAGGATTGATTTCTTTGATATTATTACGATCAAATATCTTCTGAAACATCTCTAGGAGCATTTTATTCCCTTCAAGAACTTTCCCTGCGTCGACATTAGTTTGATCAAATGAGCAACTCAAACTCAAGCTTTCAAATATAGGTATAATTTCCTGTAAAATCGATTCTATTGAGTATTTGTGGGCATTCTCAACCTCTTTAATGGTTCTCTTCTTAATATTCTCTATTTCTGCTTGGGCCCTCAAAAGAGCATCGTAAGTCTCATCATATTTTTTGGATAAATCCTCAATTGTGTCTACAGTATTTTCGCTGTCTTGATTATTATCATTGTTATCAGTAGATGCCTCAGCATCATCGATAGGATCATTAACATTTTGAGTTAATTCTTCTTCTTTCTTTTCATCTAATTTTTCATCTTCAGAGAACATTTTTTTTCCAGGTCGATAGACCAATATTTTATCTATTGCTTGGTAATTTGCAATATAATAAAGGTATGCTTAAAAGAAGTGAAACATATACTGTTAACGTTGGTGGAGTAGAAATAGGCTCTGCGCATCCAATTAGAGTCCAATCTATGACAAATACAGATACGTCAGATGTTAATTCAACAGTTGATCAGATTCTAGAGTTATATGATGCGGGCTCAGAGATAGTTAGAGTTACAGTAAATGACGAGGAATCTGCAATGAGTATTCCAGCAATTAAATCGAAATTACTTCAATTTAACTCAAATATTCCAATAGTTGGGGACTTTCACTTTAATGGCCATATTTTGTTATCAAAGTACCCAGAAACTGCACAAGTTCTTGATAAGTATAGGATAAATCCTGGTAATGTTGGAGGAAAAGGTAAATTTGACAGGAATTTTGAGCAAATTATTAATTTAGCTATCGAAAATGACAAGCCTATTAGAATTGGGGGGAATTGGGGTAGCCTGCAAAAGACCGATCTAGATAAAATCATTTCAGAGAAACAAGATTCAAATAATACTGTAGATTACTCAAAATTAATGAGAAATTGTCTTATTGATTCAGTAATATCCTCTGCAAAAAAAGCTGAGGCCTTGGGTTTAGCTGCAAATAAAATTATCTTATCATGTAAAACAAGTAACGTTAGTGATCTGATAGATGTTTATACTGAGGTTTCAAGTATCTGCAAGTATCCTCTTCATCTTGGCTTAACTGAGGCAGGACTTGGTAGAGATGCTATTATTTCATCAGTATCAGCGTTGTCAATACTTATAAGCAGAGGTATCGGAGATACCATAAGGGTCTCGCTAACACCTGATAGCCAAAAATCTCGCTCTGAGGAAGTGCAGGTATGCCAACAGATACTATCGTCGCTAGGTATTAGAAACTATAAACCCAAAGTTGTGTCTTGTCCTGGTTGCGGAAGAACAACAAATGACTACTTTGTGAAACTGTCAAAATCAATTAAACATATGATTGATGATAATATGGGGCAGTGGAAAAAAAAATATCCTGGTGTTGAGGATCTCACGGTTGCTGTGATGGGCTGCATCGTAAATGGACCAGGAGAATCAAAGCATGCTGATATCGGAATTAGCCTTCCCGGTAACAATGAAGATCCCCATGCTCCGGTATTTATAGATGGAAAAAAATTTAAGACACTTAGCGGAGACAACATTGAAGAACAGTTTATCGATATAATTCAGGTATATATAGATGAAAGGTATAACTAATTGTCATCAATTTTGGCAATAGGTCTCTGAGGATCCGCGATCCATTCACTCCATGAACCAACATACAACCTTACATTCTTAATCCCGGCAATTTCCATGGCAATGATGTTATGGCACGCCGTTATACCAGACCCACACATAGATATAATTTTATCTGCTTGAATATCACCTAATAGCTTTGAATATATGAGCTTAAGCTCCTCTGGGCTTTTGAAATATCCTTTATTTGTGAGATTGTTACCAAGTGGCTGAGAGAGTGCGCCAGGAACGTGTCCAGCAACTGGATCGACGGGATCTTTAATACCCAAAAACCTCTCCTTTGATCTTGCGTCAACAAGCGCCGTATCTACTTTGTATTGTGCTGAAATAACCTCTTCAATTGATACATGCATCTCATTTTTGCAATCATACTCATAATGAGATCTATCTCTTGATTTTTGATTAGTGACTAATTTACCACCACTGCCTAGAAAGCCACTTAAACCGCCGTCTAGGATAGCAACACCACCTTTATGCCCCATCCATCGCATTATCCACCAAACTCTTCCTGCAAATGCGCCGCCTGCATCGTCATATACGATAATCTGTTTGTTATTATCTACGCCCCATTGAGAGAGTTTTTCTGCAAGTTTCTCAGGATCTGGCAAAGGGTGTCTGCCCGTTGAGGGTCTTTTAGCACCAGCCATATCATTATCTATGTCAATAAATATGGCATTGGGAATGTGACCATCGTTATATGCGTCAATCCCATATGATGTATCTTTAATATCACATCGAGCATCAAATAACACAACATCGTCGCTATCTAGGATATTAATAAGGTCTTCAGCTTTAATTATTGTTTTATATATCATTTATAGAATAAGGTAGATTAGAATTATGCCAATAATAAGTGCAAGAAAATTAAGTGTAACAGAGAGTAAATGTAGCTGATTAAATTTCTTCTTTGCGGATTCACCCATATCTCTTGCTTTGTTTATTGAGGGAATCATGAGTCTACTTACTATAAACATGGCTAGTATCGCTAAAATCAAGCTAAGTTCTAATTTGCTTAGTGTCGGCTCAATCAAAATAGCTGACAATATGGCTAACGAGCTGATAATAATGCCAAAAATGTAATATTTAGGGAAAAACGCCCTCAAGAAAAGGCCAGCATTTTTTTCATCAACGGATGAAAATACTGTTGGTGCGATAACACTTGAAAAGAAAACTATCACGCCTACCAAGATACTGATCAAAACTAAAACCATTTCCGACTCCTTTCAAAAAACTATTATACAACAATGAGTCGATAAGACTATAATATCCATCGTTATGGAAGCAACAAAAAAAGCAGCATTATCGAGATTAGATGAGTTTATCAGCTCCGGGTTAGATAAATACAGTCGGGATCGCAACTATGACTACGGGCCAGAAAATCGCAAGAACATTAGTATGCTATCACCCTACTTGCGCCATAGGGTTATTACGGAAGAATATGTTATCAATAGGTGTCTTGAAACCTACCCTATCAGTAAAATAGAAAAATTCATCCAAGAAATTCTATGGAGGACATATTGGAAAGGTTGGCTTGAGTTACGCCCAGGGGTATGGAAAGACTACAAAGAATTTATAAATAATCATATTAATCATGATATTACAATGGTTACCTCATGTAATACTAACATTGAATGTTTTGATACATGGACGAAAGAGCTTGTAGATCATGGCTACCTTCATAATCATACCAGAATGTGGTACGCGAGTATTTGGATACATACTCTTGGCTTGCCATGGCAGCTGGGTGCAAACTTTTTCATGAAACA
>CAJWMM010000072.1 GCA_913043035.1 uncultured Gammaproteobacteria bacterium
GCTCTGATTATGTGGAATTTTTACTATTCGTAAGATAATATTTAAGTTATAGTAGTTTACTTATGGTTTATTCGAGAGGAAATGTCTGTAAATAAAGTAATAATATTAGGCCGAGTTGGTGCTAATCCTGAAGTTAAATATATGCCAAGTGGAAATGCGGTAGTAAATTTATCTATTGCAACTAATAGAAAATTTAAAAATCAAGACACAGGTTCTTACGAAGATAAGACTGAATGGCACAGAGTGGTTTTCTTCAATAAACCCGCAGAGACTATAGGTCAATATGTAAAGAAAGGTCAGCAACTATATGTTGAAGGTCGGCTTCAAACGAGAAAATGGCAAGATAAGGATGGTGTCGAGAAATATTCTACTGATATCATCTCTGACAACTTTACTTTTATAGGTTCCAAATCGGACAATCAAGAATTTGAAAATAGTTCACCTCAGAATAATGAAACTTTCGATCAAAGTATTCCATCAACAAGCGATGATGATATTCCTTTTTAAACCAAATGCTGGAAGATAAAAAGTTTTACATACAGACACATGGTTGTCAGATGAATGAATATGATTCTGATAAACTCGATGATGTCTTGCAACATCATTTTAAAATGGAGAGAACAAATCAACCTGAAAGCGCTGATCTTCTTTTTTTAAATACTTGTTCTATTAGAGAGAAAGCTCAAGAGAAAGTATTCCACCAACTTGGAAGATGGAAAAAATACAAGTCAAACAATCCAAATCTCTTAATAGCAGTAGGAGGTTGCGTAGCTACCCAAGAAGGAGATAAAATAAAATCCCGATCGCCACAAGTAGATATAATTTTTGGCCCTCAAACAATACATAGGTTACCTAAAATGATTGAGGATGTTATTCATAAAAAAAGAGAGTTACAAGTAGATGTCTCATTTCCGGAAATAGAGAAATTTGATTTTCTTCCATCTTCGAAAAAGAAGGCACCTAGCGCCTATGTTTCTATTATGGAGGGGTGCAGCAAATATTGTACTTTTTGTGTTGTACCATATACCAGAGGCGAGGAAGTCAACAGAAGGTTCGATGATATAATATTTGAAGTATCAAACCTCTCAAAATTAGGTGCCAAAGAGATTATTCTACTAGGGCAAAACGTAAATGCATACAAATCAGAGAATCATATGAAAGACAAAGTCTATTTTGCTGATCTAATAAGATATGTCTCACACATTGATGGCGTAGAGCGAATTCGACATACTACATCCCATCCGATCGATTTTGGGGAGGATCTGATAAATGAGTATAAAAATCCAAAATTAGCAAATAATTTACATCTCCCAGTTCAATCTGGTTCTGATAGCATATTAATGCGCATGAAAAGAAAGCACACATCTCTCGAATATAAGAGCATTATTAGGAAAATACGCAAAATACGTCCGGACATACATTTAACTTCAGATTTTATTATAGGATATCCAGGTGAAACTGATAATGAATTCCAGGAAACAATGGATTTCATATGTGATATCAATTTCACTGATGCCTATAGTTTTATATATAGTCCTAGACCGGGGACACCTGCCACTCTTGAGAAAGATGATATTTCAATGGAAACAAAGAAGAAGAGGTTATGTGAATTACAGAATATAATAAGAGAGCAAGCTATAGCATATTCGAAAAGTATGAACGGGACACGTCAAAGCATACTTGTTGAAGACCGATCCAAAAAAAAATTAGGAGAATATTTTGGCCGGGCAAGTAATAATAAAATTGTCAACTTCAAATCGAAAGAAAATTATATAGGAAAATTTGTAGATGTTGAAATTACTAGTGTCAAGAAAAATATTGTTTACGGAGAGTTAATAGATCAAAAAATTGAGAAGGAAAAATACAACACAAGGTCTGAAGTTGCCAAGTAAAAATACTCATGCAAGCTTAACACTAAAGCCACAAGATAATGATAGGCTGGCAAAATTATGTGGAACGCTTGATGAAAATTTACGACAAATCGAATCTTTTATGAATGTAGAAATATCTAATCGTGGAAATAACTTTACCATCAAAGGTAATGAAACAGATGTCCCGAAAACATCTAATTTAATTCAAAAATTATATATAATTTCTGAATATGAAGATTTAACACCAAAGCAACTTCATATGATTATGAATGATGATTCCGAAAATAAGAGTATAATAGAAGACTCTTTAGAGAATGTTGATGATGCACTTAAATGTAAGAAAATAAACATAAAGCCTGTGACTAAGTCACAGAAAACCTTTATTCAATCTATGTTCTTAAATGATTTAATTTTTGGTCTGGGTTCAGCAGGTACTGGTAAGACATATCTAGCAGTAGCATCTGCGATGTATTGCCTAGAACAAGGTTTTGTAAAAAAAATCTTCCTTGCTAGGCCGGCAATTGAGGCCGGTGAAAAGTTGGGTTTTTTGCCTGGAGACCTTGCCGAAAAAGTAAATCCATATTTACAACCGATATACGATGCTCTTAATGAGATTGCCGGACAGTCACAGGTAAATAAATTGCTTGAAAAGAATATCATAGAAATAGTACCCCTTGCTTATATGAGAGGAAGGACTTTAAACGATGCATTTATAATATTAGACGAAGCTCAAAACACAACAATTGCTCAAATGAAAATGTTTTTAACTAGAATTGGGTTTAGATCAAAGACAGTTGTAACAGGTGATCTTAGTCAGACCGACTTACCAAAAGGAACTAAGTCAGGACTTACAGATTGTCTTGAATTTATTGATAAAGTTAATGGGGTTTCTATCACAGAATTTAAGTCAAGCGAAGTTATACGACATAAAATTGTAAGAGATATTATAAAAGAATATGAAAAAAGAGATAAATAAATCGTTAAGCGTCAAATTTATAGATTATGAGGTCCAGAATGGATACCCAAGCGAATATAAGATACGTAAATGGGCAAGAAGAGCCTATCTCGGTCATAATAAAAACTCAGTAAATATAAAACTTGCTTCAGTAAGTGAGATGAAATCTCTAAATAAAAAATATTTTAATAAAACAAAGCCCTGTAATGTCCTATCTTTTCCTGATGCATTATCATCTGATCATTCATGCTTTCTAGGTGATATAATAATTTGTGGCGACGTGGTTAATAGGGAGTCAAAGATATTTAATGTAGATTCTGATAAACGATGGGCCCACATGATTGTACACTCTATGCTTCACCTACAAGGTTATGATCACATACTTAAAAAAAACCAACAGATGATGGAAAGAAAAGAAATATATTTAATGAGCCAGATAGGTTTTTCTAATCCTTACCATGAAAACTAAGAAAACATCAGTATTTGAAAATTTAACAAAAATTTTCTCAAATTCTCCTAAAGGTAAAGTTGACTTACTTGAGTTGTTGAAAGAATCGGTATCAGGAGGTATGCTTGATAACGAATCAATGGCGATGATTGAAGGTGTTTTCAAAGTATCAGAAATACAAGTTCGAGAAATAATGATACCTAGGCCTCACATGAAGGTTATAGATATTTCTGATGATTTAAATGAAATAATAAAAAAGGTTACTTCATCAGGTCACTCTAGATTTCCTGTAATTGATGATAACAAAGATGAAATAATTGGCGTTCTTTTAGCAAAAGATCTTTTGAAAAAAGTATCTGATACGGATAATCATGGATTTAACTTACATGAACTTCTTAGATCCGCTGTATTTGTTCCTGAAAGTAAAAGAGTAAATATTCTTCTTAATGAATTCAAAGCTAATCGTAATCACATAGCGATTGTTATTGATGAACATGGAGGTGTCTCTGGCCTAATTACAATTGAGGATGTTCTAGAGGAAATCGTGGGCGAGATAGATGATGAACATGATAAGCGTAATGAGTCACTTATTATTTCTAAGGGAGATAACGAATATATAGTAGATGCATTAACATCACTAGATGATTTCAACTCATATTTTTCGTCAGATTTCGAGGATGATGATATAGAAACTATAGGCGGATATTTGATCAATCAGTTTGAGAAAGTCCCAGGAATCTCAGAAGTTCTACATACAAAGAACCTCTCCTTCAAGGTATTATCAGCAGATTCAAAGAAAATTAAGAGAGTTCAAGTTATTATAGAAACCAGCGGTCAGGATTAAACAGTATCTTGTGAATGCTAAGGAGTTAATTTCGATTATTCTAGCTGGTATTCTGTATGTCATGGCTTTTCCTCCATTCAATTTTAAATTTCTAATCTATATTTCACTGATAATTTTTTTAAGTTTGATACTGATGCAATCAAAAAAAAATGCAATGAT
>CAJWMM010000073.1 GCA_913043035.1 uncultured Gammaproteobacteria bacterium
ACATCCCAAGTATTTCACCAAGAATTATTCCTGTTTGTCCCATGCCTATATCATCAGATTGAAGACCAGAAAAAATAAGATCAAAATTTTCCTCTTTGATCGCATTTGCAATGGAAGATGCGGTTACCAAAGGGTCAACTGCACTAATAGAATCAACATTGATATGGATACCTCTATCGGCTCCTTTAGCCAATCCCTCTCTAATTACTTTTTGAACACGATCTGGGCCAAGACTGATAACAACAACCTCACCATCGCCATTTTTTTCCCGAAGTTGTAACGCTTCTTCTAAAGCATAATTATCGCTTTCATTCATTACATATGTTATTGATTCTTCATTGATCCAAGATTCATCACTTTGAATTGGCAAAGAAGAATCAGATCCAGGAACTTGCTTAATTAGAACGGCAATTTTCATTACGTGAGTATTTTACCTTATAACTATTAATGTTTGAGGATTAGGTATATTATTTTTTTTGCAATAAATAACAGTAAAAATTTATTAATAATCAATCTTAAATCAAATTAAATGCCAAAAAATCGAGTAAATAATAATTGCAAAAAAACCTATTGATTACGACATATATGTTTATAACTTCCTAGCCTAGAATTAGTTTTCATTCTAGAAAATTTTATTCAATTCTAGTAATAAAGAACGATAATACTTAAACCGAGGAGTTTATATGAAATCGAAATTAATTAAAGGTCTATCTATCTTTTTAGGTGGTATACTAATGTTTACTGCCTGTGAAGATGAGGACACTTCACCAAATCTAGGTGATGCAGTTGGAACATGGAAACTAGTAGGATTAGATGGTACGTATGATCGTAAGATCATCAATAAAACAGGTGTTGCTAATACTGCTGAAGAGTATCCACTCGTGGCCAATTGGAAAGATGCAGCAGCTTTTGGTACTGCATTACAGCAAGCAGGTGTTGCAATTACTCCAGAGTATGTTGTCGCAGCAACAGCTCGAAAATTAACTACATTTAAGCCTGGTGATAATGCGCCTGGATTTCCTAGGGATGCATCATTTAATAAAACTACCCTTGCAGCTGCTGGTATTCAAATGGAAGTGGATCTTCTTGATAGTAAATCTGCAACTGATAAAGGTACTTATACTGTTAAGGGAACTTATCCTTCATTAAGATTAGATCCGGACAAGTGTAAAACTTACTTAATGCTTCCTCCCCCTCAGATCAATGATACTGGAGATTGGTTCGCTAATTATGAAACTGGCAAATTTGAACTTTCTCCTGTAGTTGATATTGATCAAGTATTGCCTCCATTCGCAGATGGATCATTCAAAGTAAATCGTGAAGTAGACCCTGCAACCTTTTATCTTGAATTTTTAGATCGGGATAGTCATGATTCAAAATTTTCAGAAGTAAAACCTGGTAAGACATGGGATACAAAGATGGAAGAAGATAAAAGAGTGATCACTGGTATTGATGGTATCCCAACAAATGAATATGGTGGCTGGGACCCAGATGCAAAGACTGATCCTGCTAATGAAGCTTACATTATGCAAACTGCATTAGCACCTTGGAGTGGTTTTTTGACTTTCTATGCACTAAATGTGCTTGCTGAGCTCAAAGACAGATTAGCTGATGTAAAAAATCCTTTGACAGATTTAAATCAGGATGAGAAGGTAGATGCAACGGATTTGTTTATGTATATGCTTGCTAACATACAAGCTGGTAATGATGCAAAAACAAGTTTTGGTATTCCTTATTCAGCCCTCGTTGATCTTGGAGATGGAACTGACCCTTCAAAATTCAAATTTAAGAACGACGGTGGAGCTGATTGGGTACTTACTGCATGGACTGCTGGTGGAAAAATGAAATATCAAGTGAAGGGTTTATGTATGCCTGTTAATGAGACTATTTTATTCAAATCATCTTGGGAAGAAGAAGAAGAACATGATCACGATCATGACTAAAAAGGTGGTTATAAGCACTCAATAGTCTTTTAAATTTTATTAAGTGTTTCGTTCAATAAAAAATAGGGATGGTTATTAATTAACTATCCCTATTTTTATTAATAATAATGATAAAAAATATTACAAAAATATATACAATTTTTCTCTTCAGTTGTTCTGTTTTGCTTGGGCAAAACATCAACTTGAATGGTCAAATCACAGATTCTGATAGTGGAGAACCCCTGATTGGTGCAAATGTTATTATTGAAGGTAATGGCCTTAATACTGGTGCCGCTACTGATGCTCAGGGTAATTATTTAATTGAAGGTGTCTCCCCTGGTTCTTACGAAATTAAAATATCTTATATTGGATATAGTGATTTCACGACCACATTAGATATCTCATCTGAGACGTCAACTTTCAATGCAAAATTAAGTATTTCTGCTATTCAGCTAGATGAATACATCGTAACAGCTAGTCGTGGTAAACGTGAAAAGATCACGGATGCACCTGCAGCTATTTCTGTAATCTCTGAACTTAAAATTCGCAATGCAAGTAACCCAAACTTAGGAGATTATTTTAAGAATATTAAAGGAGTTGACTTTACAGCTTCCGGTCTTGACAGCTACAATCTTAGTGCTAGAGGCTTCAATTCAAGCTTTAGCAGCCGATTACTAACGCTTACTGATGGAAGAATGGCCAATGTCCCTTCTTTGCGATTAATTGCCTATAATGTTATACCATTAACGTCTGATGATGTAAGTCAGATTGAAGTAGTTCTAGGTCCGTCTTCTTCACTCTATGGACCCAATGCTCATGCAGGTGTTGTAAATATTATTTCAAAACGACCCCAAGACTCTAAAGGAACTGTTGTTGGAATAACGGGTGGTACAAGAAACTTCGCTAAAGCTCAAGTACGACATGCTGGAACAATTGGAAACATGGGCTACAAGATGTCTTTTGTACAATTTAATGCTGATGATTGGGAATATATTGAAGAAGATGAAAAGAAGGCACATTATAAACAATGGCTAGACGATCTTGACGGAGATAAATTAGATGATTATTTTGACGATGGACTTGCATGGTGGGATGGTTGGGATATCAAAGTTGATCGAGACGGTGATGGAACTGTTGATACAACATATCTCGGTAATGATAATAAAGTCTATGATCGAGACGATGATGGAATTGATGATATTCCCCATTTTAAAATAAATAATACACGTTTTGATATTAGAGCCGACTATAATTTTTCACCTGAGCATTTTGTAAGCTTGAATTATGGATTCGCTCAGGCAACAAATATCAATATAACAGGAATTGGCAGATATTTAGCAGATGACTGGATCTATCAATTCTATCAAGCAAGATGGGTCTACAAAAACTGGTTTGCACAAGCGTACATCAATACTTCTCTATCTGGAGATACTAGAAATATGCGTACAGGAGGAATTGTTACAGATCATTCAAAATTTTTCCATTTTCAGTTTCAACATAACTTAGATTTCAATTTTTTGAATACAAAATTTATCTGGGGTGGAGACTACCAACGAACAATGCCTGAAACATTTGGAACGATTCTTCCTGATGGAAAACCAGGGCGAAATCCGATCAGCTTTGGTAGTGATGGAAAAGATAATGATGGTGATGGAGAGGTTGATGAATGGGATGAATTACTTCTAACCAATGAATTCGGTCTCTATGCTCAAAGTCAATCCAAACTAAATGATAAATTTCAACTAATACTTTCAGGCCGAATTGATCTTCATAGTGGACAACAAGAGGATGGCGGAATTAAGTTCTTAAAAGATCCATTGTCAGGTGAGACAATGGAATATTTTCCACAAATTTCACCTAAAGTTGGATTGTTATATAAACCATCAGACAACCAAACCTTTCGCCTAACAGCTGCACGTGCATTTAATACTCCTTCTTCTCAAGGATTATATCTGGAAGTATTAGCAGCACAATATTCTGTATTCCCAGTTTATGCGCGTGGCAATAAAGATGGGTATACTTTTAAGCGCAATGCATCTGGTGACCTTATGATGTTTGATGTCCGTGCTGGATCAACCTCAGAATTTAGATGGGCAGAGATGCCAAAAGGTTCAGCTCTCTATATTCCTGCTGTTTTAGGAAGATCGGGACAATTTGTTAATGCAGAAGATTATACTAAAATTAAACCGGTACGCTCTGAAGAAGTTTGGACTTATGAGTTTGGCTATGCAGGTTTCATAGGAAAAAGAATGCGTGCATCCTTTGACCTTTATTATAGCACATACAGTGATTTTGTTAGTGACTTAACTTGGGTAACACCTGTTGTAATAGATACATCAGATGGATTCT
>CAJWMM010000074.1 GCA_913043035.1 uncultured Gammaproteobacteria bacterium
AGAAAATAATGGGTACACTAGAGAACATATTATACAAACAAATGTAAAACATATAATCAAAGGAATGAATAAAAATGATTGAAAAAACACCTGAAGAAATAAAACGATTACTAGAAGAAAAAGAAGAAGTGAAAATTATTGATGTTAGAGAAGATTGGGAGTACGAGATATGTCATCTTGATAATTCAATACATATACCACTTCTTCAAGTAGAAGAAAAAGCTGATACATTAAATAAAGAGGATGTACATATAGTGGTTTGCCATCATGGTATTAGAAGTCGAATGATAGGAAAATATTTAGAGAGTGTAGGGTTTAAAAATATAATTAATCTATCTACCGGATTAGAGGGTTGGGCAAATGATGTTGATAAATCAATGAGAAAATATGAGCGTAAATAAAAGTTATCTAAAAATATTTTTTTTATTGCTAATTAGTAATAATTTATATGCTGCTGACCTAGTGGATGTATATAACAGAGCTATTCAATATAATGACGACTACAGGATTATCAAAAATGATAAGGAAATATCATTACAACAATATAATCAAACTGCTGCATCAATATTCCCAGAAATTAATTTTCAAGCAGGAACAAGAGAAACTACTATAAACAGATATATTGGGCCAGGAGATAATACGGATTTTAATACCGATAGCTATAGCCTCACTTTACAACAACCAATATTCCGTCTAGCTTTTTTTGACGAATTAGCTAAATCTGATGCAGTTATAAAAAAATCTGAAAAGTATCTCATTCTTCAAAAGAAAAGAATTGCGTTGAAGACGACGGAGCTCTACTTTAGGCTTATTTCACATACTAATAATCTTAGAGAGAAAAAAGAACTACTAAAGCTCTCGGAGAAGAAATTATCTAATGCATATAAATTACATTCAAATGGTTCTATTACAAAAATTGAATTTTTAAGATTTAAGTCTGATGTTGAATCATCAAAAATTGATAGAGACATAGCTCAAAATGAGCAAGAGAATTCTAGAGGGGATCTATATATTTTTGTTGGTAAAAAAATATCAGATATTCATAATGTAAATACTGAAATTAAAATACCTAACAATCAATATAAATTATCTGATGTACTTAAACAAGCAACTTCAAAATATGAAATAATACAAATGGCTAATTACGATTTAGATATCTCACAAAATATCTTTGAATCTAATAAAGCTCAACATTTTCCTACAATTGATCTGATCGCCTCTTATGATTATTCAGACATTACTGGTGGCGCGAGATTTGGAGCTAATAAAAGAGAATCAAGCTCTGTGGGCTTAACAATGACTCTTCCGATTTACCAAGGAGGTTACCAATCTGCTAAAGTTAATGAGTCAAGATATAAATTAGAGAATGCTCAGATTAAATATGAACAAACACTCAAAATATTAGAAAAAGAGATTGCTGATAAGATAGCAAAATATAGTATACAAAGAGAACTTGTAGATAATCATAGAGAGAGATATAAGTTGCATAACCTCAAATATATTTCAGCTAAAAAAGGTTTCAGAACTGGGGTTTATACAGATACTGAACTACAACAATCGAAGATAGAGTTAATCAAGGCAAAAAACAGATATGTTGATTCAACTTTAAATTTTATTTTACTTGATCTGAATATAAAACAATATACATCTCAAATTGGGATTGATGAAATCAAAGAAATAAACTCGATATTGATCTGGTAAATAATAATTATCAATGTTTATATACAATCTTTTAGTCTATATTCTATCTCCAATAATAATAATCAAAATTCTCTACGATTCTTTGCAAAGAGGTAATGATAGTAGTTTTATAAAACAGCGTTTAGGATTACTTTCATTCAAAAAAAATCAGGAGACTGTTTGGTTGCATGCATCATCTGTGGGAGAGACCAAAATTGCACTAAAACTATTGAAAACCTTTAGAGAGAAAAATTTAAATGATCAAATAGTCATAACTACCACAACAAAATCATCAAAAGCAATATTAGATAAATCAAACGAGAACTTCAAACATTATTACCTTCCATTTGATTTTCTTTTAACAATAGGTAGATTTATTAAAGCAATAAATCCCAAAATTTGTATAATCATCGAGACAGAAATTTGGCCAAATATGATTAATATATGCGCGAAAAGGAAAACTCCCATAATTATTGTAAATGCTCGTTTGTCAAAAAAAACTCTTAATGCAAATATGTTGATAAAAAAGATATATGTCAATACACTAAGTTTGATCAATGGAATTTATTGTAAATCCGAGAGAGAAAAAGAAAATTATCTCATTCTTGGTGCAAATCAAAAGAAAGTATCTGTTCTAGGAAATATAAAGTTATGCGAATCTTCAAATGACATTGGAAGGGATAGGCTAATTGAAAGAAAATATGTCTTAGCTGCATCTACTCACCCTGGTGAAGAAAGACAAATTATTACTGAGTGGCTTAAAATAAACGATAAGAGGACGCTTTTGGTCATAGTTCCAAGACATCCTGAAAGACTGGGAGATATCCTATCTGATATCCCTCTGAGTTTAGTGAGAGTTGCCATAAGAAGTAAAAAAGACAAAATAAGAAACAATACACAGATTTATATTGCGGACACAATTGGGGAGCTTGAAGATTTTATGCAGCATTGTGAATTCGTTTTCATGGGTGGGTCACTTGTTGATCATGGTGGGCAGAATTTTCTTGAAGCTGCATCTCTAGGGAAGTCAATAATAGTCGGGCCATACATGTATAATTTCGTTGACGAGACAGAGGAATTTCTCAAGAATAATTCAATGATTATGGTTAAGAATTCGAAATCACTTAAACACGTTTTTGAGCGTCTCCTAAAATCTAAACAGAGAAGGGATTTATTTGGAGATAATGCTAGGAGTCTTTTACGCAAAAAAATAATAGTTTTAGATGACTATTACTCAATAATCAAAAAGTATGTCTAGTAACTTTCATCTTAATGAATATCCCTCAATTAGTGATTTCCAGTATTTCTCTAGATGATCTCTGTAACCTAACTTGATTAGTGATCGTCTCAGTCTTGATAAATTATTTCTCATAAAACCTGAGACTAGTCTCTGATTGACTCCAATAAATGATTTATCAAAATCAATTATATAAATATCAGTGGTAACAGTAGATGGATTACTAGGTTTATTTGATGACCCTTCGTTTATTCTGACTAAGATGTTACTTGCATTTAGGTCTCCATGATAAACACCTAAGTTATGCATTAATGATATTTGTTGACCAATACTAGAAAAGAGTGTCTTGTTTGCATTATTTTTTATATATTCAGATAATGTCACTGTATTATTTAATCTCTCTACAATTAAGCTAGCACTATAAAACATTATATTCTTATTTGATACCCAACCTATTATAGGTTTACAGGTATTAAAATTACGTTTATATAAATAGTTAAGAATATAAAATTCTGAGTAAGATCGAGTTTTTGTTAATCCAAAAAGAGGCCTGATATATCTATCACCTAAAAATGTCATGTGTCCCTTTCTAATAAAATGCTTCTTGATCCATTTTTCCTGATTAATAACCTCAATATTCAAATTATGATCTGTGTCATAAACTTCATCATTTATTACTTTATTTACGTCTAAATCTATCTCTTCATCATAAAAAATGATGTCATTATGAATTTTTTTGATTATCATGAATATTGCATGTACAGAGAAAAGCACCCTCTAAAATCTGTCTGTCTCTTAAGATTATCCTCATTAGGAGACGTTACTCATATGATTCCCATCATTAATGCTATAAAAAATGAGAATCATAGAACAGATATTACATGGATTATCAACAAAACAGAATATGAATTAGTAAAAAATATCAAAAATGTTAGATTTATTGTAATTGATAAAAAGAAGCTATATAGAAGCATCAGGCAATTATATAAATTGAGAAAGTCTATCACATTCGATGTATTGCTTCATATGCAGGTTTCTTTAAGATCTAACATATTGAGTATGATAATAAAATCAAATAGAAGAATTGGCTTTAGTAAACCTTTATCAAGGAATTTTCACTTCTTTTTTAATAATGAGGAAATAAATTGCCGAAAAAATATTCATGTCCTTGATACTTTTTTCTGCTTCTTAAAGAAAATTTCAATTAATGAGGAGAAACTAGACTGGTCTCTGAATATAGTAAATCATGATTTACAAAAAAAATTAGTCACTTCAAAATATGTAGTAAT